>NZ_QKVN01000010.1:0-103278 GCF_003231195.1 Acinetobacter sp. WCHAc060042 | reverse complement strand
GAGATATTCATCATAAAAAGTCCCACTCCACAAAGGACTTTAAATGAAGTCAAAGCTTAGTGTTTACTCTGCATCCGCTGTTCAATTCTTAACGTTCTGGCCTTTAACTGACGTGTCAAACCAAACAATACAAGACTCAACAGCGCCATCATTAGCATCAAGATAAGCGAGAAGAATTGCATGACCGTAGTGAACTGCGCAGCTTGCTGAGCTTGTTTTTCTACACTTGCAGCCATCGGTGTGAGTGTTTTGCCATAGAGTTGGTGCTGCATCGTCCATAGCTGTTCAGGCTTAAACCCATATTCAATAAAATGTGAATCGTTTTTTTCTGCTTGCACAAGAGCAAGCACATGCGGAATGGCTACATTTTTATCGACAGGTTGGTGTAACAATGCCGTCTGTGCAAGCAAATAATGTTTTACGGGAAGCTGAATGTCTGACTCTTGCAAATAATGCGCGAGTTCGCTTTGTTGAATATTTTTATCGTAATATACAATTTTCTGGAAAGCTTCATGCTCATCATCTTTTAAATCATATTGCACATAGGTCAGTCCAGACCACAGTAAAATAAATGCGATCAGCCAAGCCACAAACTTCAGTATAAAAGACTGAAAACGCACATAGAAAAAGTGAATTTTCCGTGCATAGTGCACCAATACGAATGCCCCAACAAAAGACACCATAATCTTGAGCACAAGCCAACCAAACCATGACAGCAAATTCAGAAAATAATCTGGCTGTTGTCCAAGTGATGCGAGATTTTCATCGACACTCATGGGCATATGTAGCTGCTGTATTTCAGTCGTGAGCCCAAAAAAGCTATAGACAAAATCCTGCTGTAGGAAATAACTCACGCCAGAAACGACCAGCAGAATTACACTCACCATACACCATAAGCTCAGTTTACGCTGACGCTGTTTGAGTGTAGCTACACCTTGTTCAAGGTGCTGAGGCTGAACAACATACTCATCTAAAGAAGGCAAACATTTCTCCTCTATCGACCACCCAACTTAGCATTAAGATGGTGTCGTACGATTAGAACTCGAGTCTAAAACCAATTGATTCAAATTGTCCTGCAAACTACGCAAACGTGTGGTTGCTTCCGCACGTTTCTGCATCCCTTCTTTTTGTATTTGAATCACATCATTTACTGTTTTAATGAGTGTGTTTTGTACATGTTCAAGCGTCTCAATATCAATCACCGAACGTTGATTGGCTTTTGCTGTATCTACTGAGTTTTGATGTAACAAATCAGCGTTACGCTTCAATAAATCATTGGTCGCATCGTCAATGGTATTGGCCAACTGCACACTGTTCTTCTGCTCATTTAAAGAAATCGCCAAACTAATTTGATTTTTCCATGCAGGCAATGTGATGTTTTTAATCGCATAAAACTTATCGACCAACATCAAATTATTAGACTGGATAATACGAATCATCGGTAATGTTTGCATGGCTGATTGTTGTAAAACCTGCAAATCACTTACACGTTTTTCCAAATTATTGGCTAAATGATTGAGGTCGTAAACCCTCTGCGTCGTGGTTTGGTCTTGCGCCTGTGCAGTCAGTGTTGAGATTTCCTGCTGAATTTCATCCTGTTTCAACTTACCCGCCGCGATATACACACCGAGCTGTTTATATTCACTTTGTACACCATGAAACATCCGATCTAGCGTATCAACACGTGCTTTTAAACCAGACTGCGATTTTTCAATTTCTTTCACCAAAGTATCAATCTGTTCTTTGGTGGTATTAAAGTGCATATCAATATTATTCTTTGCGCCTTTAATTTTGCTCATCAAGCCACCGAAGAAACCTGAATTTTTCTTTTTATTTAAAATACTTGAGGTATTGAGCTGTTGTGCAACTTGTACTACCTGATTCAGCTTTTGCCCAGTTTCATCCAAGTCTTTATTTTGAACCAAATTTAACAACTCATCAGTATATCCTGAGGTTTGTGTCGCAATATTTTTACCATACTCCGCCACGGCGTTATGGTTGATTTCTGCCAACTCTTTCCGCGCTGCCAAGACTGCATTGAAGTCATCTTGTTGCAAGCCAATTTCTTGCAAATTTAACTGTTGAAACTTGTGTTCAATCACTTCAGTGGTTGGCTCTACCACAAGACTGTTTTGTTCTGGGTTGGTCATAATTCACCTAATCTATTTCTTAAAGTGTTGGTTTCTGTAGTGATTTTTTTAAAGTATGAATCAATTTTTCACGGCTATTATCGAGCTTTTCCAGTTCAATTGTCGAGCTTGATTGCTGGGATTGTTTGACATGATATTGCCATGCTGGGATCAAAACCTGCTGCGCCTCTTTATATCGGTCTAACAAACTCAATGAAAGCTGCTGAGACAACTGCATTTGCGTAATCGCAATATCATTACTGCTTTGCAAAGTTTGCAAGCTGTTAATTTTCTTGGATAAACGTTCTGCAAAATTATCTAAAGGATGTGCATTCTTCACAAATTTAGGATATTCCATTAAAAATGCTTCAGCCGCAGATATATATTTAGCCATTTGCTCACGTAAACCAGTGAGCTGCTGATAACGTGCTTGCGATTTTTGAATTTCGATTTGTAATTTTTGACTGAGATGATTGGCTCGATCCAGTAATTGATCCAGTTTTTTATAGTATTCAACTTGGGTTGAACCATATTCAATATCAATCCCGAGCCACTTTTGCAGCCCATTAAATTTTCGCTTTTTTAGGTATTTTTTTGAGTCAGCCAGTGACTGGATCAGTTGCTCAATGGTTTGACTCAGCTGTAAAGTCAGCTGTGGATCTATCCCATTAAGCAGCACAGACTGCGCCTGAATGACACTATCTGCATAATGATTGAGACGATATTGGTCGTTCAGCAACGGAACCAAATCATTACGCTGGATACTTAAAAGTTCGTCTGAATTGACTGGTATATCCCTTAATGGAACAAGAACGTCAATTTGTGCCATAGTGCTTTAACCCAATAAAGAAATTGAATAAAATCATTTTTATACTACAGCTTTTGTATTAAATAACATGTAGATTTTTGCAAAAATGCTGTGAAAACCTTTTATCTTGATCTGGCTAATCCATTACTTCTGCTTCCAATAAAATGATATCTATTTAAAATTATGATCATTCGTCTTCAGCACGTCATTCGTTATAGTTTAGGCTTCTGCATTGCACTAACCTTACTTATCAGTGTTGCTGCGCACTATAAAGCAAAACACATCCACGAAACATTTTTAGAGCATGATCCGAGCCAATTGCAACAAGTGAGTGGCACACTGTTAGGCAATGAAACAGCTATTCAACTTTATCAAAAAAATCTAGCACCCTATAATTTAAACAGCTTGGGGAAAACGCAATTTTTGGTCGGTTTCTTTAGCCTGAATCAGAACCGAATTCAAACGGTTTGGTGTGATCGTTGGCTAGACTCACCTTTTAAGACCACCTCCTACACTGGCCCGAAAAATCCAATAAAAAAAATGAATTTGCCTATTCGCTATTTTCATACTTGCCAATGGCTATTCGATGCAATGCGGTTAACTTTAGATATTCCTGCTTGGAGAGGTCAATCCATCACTTATCTAAAGACCCCTCATGATATTTTGTATGCACTACATGTGAATGGGAAAATGATTTTCGGCTATGCACAAGCCTATCAACAATATAACCAACTCTATCTAGATGAAATAAAAAATCGAAATCAATCAGCACTCTACTTTTTTGTTTTCTTTTGCATTACTGTCTTTCATTATAGAAAGCACATATTCAACGTCATAAAAAGCCATGAGCAACATGGCCTTAAAATTAAGTGATTCGATATTATAAATAATCACCTTCACGCTCAGGTTGATAAAGCACTTTTTCAATTTTGACCTTCATCATTTGACCGTCTGGTTGTGGCCATTCAATTTCTTGACCTTCAGCTAAGCCCAGAATTGCTGCGCCAATTGGAGCAACCACATTGACCTGCCCTTTCTCCCCTTTAAAATCATGCGGATAAACCAAGGTAATTTCAGATGCTTCTGTAGATGGGGCAATGGTCAGTAAAACTTTTGCATTCATCGTTACCACATTGGCAGGCATATCTTGTGGCGCAACAACATCGGCACGGGCCAATTCTTCTTCAAGCAACTGCATAGTCGGTGTAAGTTTAGGCTGATGCTCTAGCATCGTTTCTAAACGATGAAGATCCTGCTCAGAAATAATAATTGCTGGATTTGCCATGTGCTGCATCCCTATTTGAATACGATATGAATAAAATTCTTATTAAAAATAATTTATTAGCCTATAACTTCTGTTATATCAGAAATGCAGTCTAAATTACATTTCAACTGATTTTGATTTTTTAATGCCATAAAAAAAGCCCCCTTGAGGGGGCTTTCTCAAGTCAAACTTAGTTCGCGTAAACTGGGAATTTCGCGCAAACAGTTTCAACTTTCGCTTTAACAGCATTAATCACAGCTTCGTCACCTTTGCTGTCTAGGATGTCTGCGATCCAACCAGCAAGTTCACGTACTTCAGCTTCACCAAAACCACGAGTCGTCACAGCAGGTGTACCGATACGGATACCAGAAGTCACAAATGGTGAGCGTGGGTCATTTGGTACAGAGTTTTTGTTCACAGTAATGTGAGCTGCACCTAACCATGCATCTGCTTCTTTACCTGTTACATCTTGCTTAATAAGAGATAACAAGAACAAATGGTTTTCTGTACCGCCAGAAACGATGTCATAACCACGAGCAATGAGAACTTCAGCCATAGCTTGAGCGTTCTTCACCACTTGTTGTTGGTAAACTTTATATTCAGGAGCCATTGCTTCTTTAAAGCAAATTGCTTTAGCCGCTACAGCATGAACCAAAGGACCACCTTGGTTACCAGGGAATACAGCAGATTGTAATTTTTTCTCGATTTCTTCGTTTGCTTTCGCAAGGATTAAACCTGAACGTGGGCCACGAAGTGTTTTGTGAGTAGTCGTTGTTGTTACGTCAGCAATCTGAACTGGGCTTGGGTAAACACCAGCAGCAACTAGACCAGCAACGTGAGCCATATCTACAAATAGGTAAGCACCAACTTTGTCCGCGATGTCACGGAAACGTTGCCAGTCAACAATTTGGCTATATGCAGAGAAGCCAGCAACGATCATACGTGGCTTATGCTCAATTGCTAAACGTTCAACTTCTTCGTAGTCGATCTCGCCAGTTTCTGGGTTTAAACCGTACTGAATTGCGTTATATGTTTTGCCAGAGAAGCTCACTTTTGCGCCGTGAGTCAAGTGACCACCATGCGCCAAGCTCATACCCAAAACTGTGTCGCCTGGGTTAAGAAGGGCTAAGTAAACAGCAGAGTTTGCTTGTGAACCCGCATGTGGTTGAACGTTTGCGTAATCTGCACCGAAAAGCTCTTTAGCACGGTCAATCGCTAATTGTTCAATCACGTCTACATATTCACAACCGCCATAGTAGCGTTTGCCTGGGTAGCCTTCAGCATATTTGTTTGTAAGTTTTGAACCTTGCGCTTCCATTACTGCTGGAGAGCAATAGTTTTCAGAAGCAATCAGTTCGATGTGCGCTTCTTGGCGAGCATCTTCCTGTGTGATTGCTTGCGCGATTTCTGGATCAAATTCAGCAATTGAGATATTGGCAAACATTAGCGAGGTCCTATGAAATTAGGGCTTTTAAGCCGTGCTAAGATTGGCGCGTATTGTAGCATGAAGTTTATAAATTTCGAGAACGAACTTTACTCTGTTTGAAATAAAAATCGCCCATGCAGTAAAACCACATGAGCGCTTTAGGTCAAAGCAAATTATTGAATTGGCATGAGAGTTTTAACATCTGCCACAAAGTTATCCAAATTTTTAGTATAAACAGTAGTGTGATCCCACTTATCAACTGCTGCGAGTTGATCATCATTAACATACGTGATCACCGTACCTGCTGGTGCTGTATTCACTAAGTTATTGGTTATTGTTCTTGGTACTGTCGTATCGTATGTTCCTTGATAAATAATCACTGGGGTACTAATCTTGCTCTTCAAAGGTTGTGAACCATTGGCTAGAAAATCTTTTACTTCCGGAATATTCGACATAAATCCTGTTTGAGTTCGTGGATAACCATCTATGGTTCCATATGTTGCAGCATAAACACCCATCGCTCCACCAAACTTATTACCTAGTGCTGTGTAACATAGTGATTCAGCTTCTGCTGCAATATTATCAGTTGGCGTTTGGAACACTTCGCTATAGTGTAAATTTGGATAAGGGTTTCTTAACCCTGCTGTAATTAAGGCTGTAAATGTGTCTAATCCTGCAAGTGTTTTAATTTTATTTGTTAAGTTTGTTTCAGCAGCTGCCTGTTGCTCACCGCCAATCAGAATCAAGCTTAAAAATGATGCAGGAGCAATTGCAATCGTACCTTTATAATCAAGTTGTGCACGTGATGCATTTTCAGCTGCACCTAATGCCGCATGTCCACCTTGAGAATGTCCGATGGCAGCCCAACGTTTTTCAGTTGTATTACCAAAATTTTGACTCGCTGCAACAACTGCATCGGTGATCGAATAGGCTTCACTTTTTAGATTCAAAAATGGATGTAACTCACGGCCACTAGGTTCACCTAAACCCTCATAATCTGGTGCAACCACGGCATAACCTGAGGCAAGAAGTTTAGCTATCAAATATTCATTTCCAGCTAAGCCCTGTTGGCTTGGCGCACACTGATCAGCAACGCCAGTTGTCCCATGTGCCCATGCAACAATTGGCCAACCACCTGCGGGCATTGTTCCTTTGGGTGTAAATACTAGTGCGGTGGCTTGAGTCTCACTCCCATTTACACTGCGCATTTTATATGTCATCAAGGTTTTAGATGCACTCACACTATCCAGAACAATATTGGCACTAGCATTAACATCCGTATAAGCTTCAGTTTTCACCACTGGATTTACAATATTATTTTTCGGGACTCCATCATTTACAACGACGGAAGTTGTGTTCCCTTCCCCACCACCACAGGCTGTTAATAAAAGTACAGAACTGCTGACCAACACTGCCAATAATCTTTTTTTCATCTTCAATTTCCTTAATGAAGTTTTTTTCTTGTTGTAACGATTCAAATCACTTGAATACATTAATGATTTACGCTTCAAAATGACCTATAGCAAGATCACTTACAAAAAACAAACAAATGACCCTTTTGAATCTATCTTTATTTCTTGAAACAACATAAAGCATTGTAATTTATAAAATAAAAAACCATATAACAGGTCATTGCACTTATAGGTGAGACTGTCCAAAAATACGTTTTTAACGCTATTTAATTTTCTCAAGATAATGAACTACGACTCGCTAGGCTTATTGTATCTAATCGATTTGAACGGATGAATATGGCTCAATCATTTAAACTTGCGCTTCAGTGCATACACTTGTTCACCAACAAAAATAATATCAGGCTACAAATCCGACATCGCAGGCTGTCTTGATCCTGTTGAAAATGATAAATTTATACAGTTTTCAATTTTCGGACATGCATATGCAAGCCATCATTCTCGATACAGAAACTCATACCCTCAACGGTCAACCTATTGAGATTGCATACGCGCCAATTGAAATCATCAATGGCAAATTAAGCCTAGATAAAAGCCAAGTCTTTGATCAGCTCTATACGGTCGATGAACCGATTTCTTTTGCTGCTATGGCTGTACACCATATTTTAGAGTCAGATTTAGTGGGCCACCCCCACTACACGACATTCAGGCTACCAGATGAGACCCAATACATTATTGGTCATAATATTGACTATGATATTCGTGCCATAGAAAAGTGTGGTGTAAATGTTTCAAATATTAAAGCAATTTGTACTTTGGCACTTGCGCGCTTAGTTTGGCCTGATGCTGAAGCCCATAATATTTCAGCACTCATTTATATGATCTCCAAAGGTAGTGAAAAAGCCCGTGAGATGATTAAAAAAGCGCACCGTGCGGATATGGATATTATTTTAACAGCCAATATTTTAATGCATGTGGTTCATCACTTAAAAATAAATAGTATGGAGCAGTTATTTACAGCCTCTGAAGATGCCCGTATTCCTCGTGTCATTAACTTTGGTAAACATCGTGGAACTGCGATTGCAGAGCTCCCTGCCGACTATATTCAGTGGTTAATGCGCCAAGATGAACTTGATCCTTACTTACGTAAGGCTTTGGAAAATGCCAGCATTACAACACTTTAAAATCATTTGTCATAAATTGTTAATATTACTGTAATTTTTACACTGTATGTTCAGCCTTAATTTATTTTTTCGGGGGAGTAAATTAAGGTATGAATCATTATCAAAAGACAGCATTAGGTCTCGATGCGTTACAACAACGTCATATCCCACTCAATGCACGCCAGAGACGATTATTGGTTTTAATTGGCACAGAAGATTTTGACCGACTGGCAGATCAATTTAAACAACGTATTGCAACACCAGAAATACTCGAACAACTCGTCGAATTGGGTCTGATTCATTCCACCCAAGCAGCTCATACTCCAAAACCAACTCCTGTTGAATTTGAAACAAATATAACCAACATAGCTTCAAGTTCCTCCCCCGTTGTAACGCCTGAGTTGAAAGACAGCAACGCTGCTCTAGTTTTAAACACTGAAATTACTGCACCAGCACCAGCACCAGCACCAGCACCAGCACCAGCACCAGCACCAGCACCAGCATTCAAAGCGTACAATTTTGAAGAAACTCGTGAGTTGATGATGAGTTTATTACAACGTTATTGTGGATTAATGGCGAGACAACTCATTCTCCAAATTCAATCTGCAACAGACCTACAAAGCTTGAAACGTTGCCAAATGCAATGGATTACCGCCCTACAAGAAAGTCGAATAGAACCCATCATGCTCAACCAATATCTACAGCAAATTAATCATTCACTTTTACGTTTACAAGCCGCTTGAGGCATGTATATTCAGTCTTTTTTTGTATAGTTCAAAAGGAGGAAACTCTAAGAAAAAATATCAAGCTATTGTTTTTATAAATTTATTTTAAAATCTAAACTAAAATTTAGAGGTCATCCGAATTTCTTTAAACTTTGGCACAATTGGCTCAGTCAAGCGCTCAAGGCATAAATTCTAATATGAAATAGGAACCATGCTATGGCAATGTTAAATCATCTACTGTTTGATCCTGTAGATAACCCGATGCAATTCAGTAAAGTCGGAAATTGGTTGATTACTTTTTTATCTCCCCCAGAAGATCTAAACAATAGTTGTTTGGCTTTGACTTATATTCTTCCACGCCAACTCAGCCCACGACTACAACCACAGCGCATTATTATACACCGCACTGCAAATGCACATCTTTGGGCAATTGACTATGTCGAATGCTATGACAGTCAGCAGCAAAGTACGCTTTCATTTGCACCTCATACCGCAGAAGCACAATGTATACTGAATACTTTGATCCAAGAACTGAATAAGTATGATGTGGATGTGCAATTATGTGCTGACCTAACTAACGAGAAAAGCATCTGATTATTCAATAGAACCAAAGCGTTGTTTTTTATTTAAGCTTGGTGATCAAGCAAAAAAGCCCATGTAAACATGAGCTTTTTGTTCAAGATAAAATCAATCAATAACACGATATATATTCTCAGTCTGTTGACTTTCGAACAGCAGTTCAATACTCGGAAGAATCACCTCACCCTCAACCACAATATGTTCAATACGCTGAAACAAATCTAAATTTGCAGCCTCAGATTCTTCAGGGGCTTGCCTAAGTCGTGCTTTTACCTCATAGGTTTGACTGTATTGATCCTTAACCTTCACATCTACAAGTTGAGTCATTTTTCTTTCCTTTTCTTTTTTGCTCTGCTTACTTTTATAACATAAGATTTTTAATTGTCCCGATTTGGAGATGTTAGAATTTATCGCAATGTTAATTTATATGAATATTTTAAAAATCATAACCATAAATCAAAAACTTAAACTGAATCAAGGTAACATCCGAGATACATCGTCATAATTACTCACATAAAAAAAGCTCGCATTTCTGCGAGCTTTTCTATGTTGGAAGGCTAGTGCTGATTTATTGTTTGAACATTTCGTTTCAAACTCAACGAGCTGTCATTGATCCGTCCAACTACATCGTAGCGTCTTAGTTATCGACCTACTGTAGGTACAATATAAAAGTAATTCTGCACTTCGACAAGTACGTATGACATTTCTAAACAACTGTACAAATAAAACCCAATTGATATTTTATTAAAATGAGCGATCATTTTCATGGCAAAATAGAGATAACAACTCATCCGCAAATAAAGTAAACTCCCGAACTCGACCGAAGAGTGTATCTCCATGTTAGTTCAATTAATTTTAAGTGACTTATATCGCTATTGTGGCAATACTAAAATGAGCTCATTTGTTAAAAATTATTTGTTCAATCGGGGCTTTAACTTTAGTTTTTGGTTGCGTCTTGCAAGCTCAAAATCTTGGGTCGCTAAACTGGCCTATCCTGTGTTTTATTATAAGAAAAAGAAATATGGTATAGACATTCACTGTACTACACAAATTGGTTATGGCTTATATATTGGGCATGGTGGGCCTTTGGTTGTCAATCCAACTACAGTGATTGGAAATAATGTCAACTTATCGCAATTTACAACAATTGGTGCTAATGGTGGTCGCCAAGCAGCAATCATTGGTGACAATGTTTATATTGGTCCAAATGTCTGTATCATTGATGCAGTTAAAATTGGTCATAATGCAACCATTGGTGCGGGGAGCGTAGTCACAAAAGATATCCCGGAAAATGCAACAGCCGTAGGGAATTATGCAAAAGTAATAAACTATAACCATCCAGGCCAGTCAGTGAATAGACGCTGGCCAAAAATCAATAAAAGCGACTAGTTCTTCAACATATTTTTAAGTGCATTCTTGCTCAATCAATCATATTTCAAACACTTCATGTGCAATAAAACTGAGCTTATTCAAAGTCAGGACAAGAGCGATATCATTATGAAAAGCCTACTTAGCTAAATGAAAAACATTAAAAGTTCTAAAGTTATGACGTAAAAATCAGTTAGCACACAAATAAGTTCATATTTCAATCTTATAATTATTCAATCACAAAACAATCAAGAAAAATGACAAATATTAATTAAAAAAATATATTATTAAATTTATAACTATCAATCTTTAAAAGGGTTTGAAACTTTATCTTTAAAACTTAACCAAATTAAAAATGCCATAATAAATAACAAAATTCCGATTACAATGAAAAACATCTCCCCCATAGCAAAGCCTGTAATCACTGCACCTATCCCTATCAGCAACAGTAAAATGATGAATGCGATCCCGATGACATACATATATGTTCTCCAAAGGTAAAATATTATGGACTTCGATTATTACGTTTTCAGCATGTCAATTTAATGTTATTTACATTAAATTTTATTATAATTTGTGATTAGTTTTGCTCCATTATGTTCAATCAGTATGATCATAATAGTAATTTGTGTAAATTTACTAGAACTATTACATATATATTATCAGTAAATTGATCTATATCTCAAAAACGAACACCAA
This sequence comes from Acinetobacter sp. WCHAc060042, assembly GCF_003231195.1. NCBI lineage: Bacteria > Pseudomonadati > Pseudomonadota > Gammaproteobacteria > Moraxellales > Moraxellaceae > Acinetobacter > Acinetobacter sp. WCHAc060042. Next base: position 91,708 of record NZ_QKVN01000010.1, on the reverse strand, counting down.
AACAATCAAATACTTTTTTTAAAGATTTTTCTCATAAATCTGTTTAAAATTGGATGCCTACGCGCTACAAGCAAATGTACAACATCGCTGTTTATTTCGAGGTAATGAGTGATCAAAAAGTCTGTCTTTCATAGTTTAGATTTACAAAAACTTATTTTGATCTTAATTATTAGCAGCGTATCAAGCTTGTTTTTAATTTCAATTTTTGTGCTGAATTATGTCATCAAAGAGCAACTCACAGAGAATTCTTTAGCTGCAAATCAACGCTATGCTGCCAAAATTGCATTTAGCACAGATAAATATTTTGAAAGCATGTTAAGTGAACTCAAATTTAGCGCTCACATCTTAGGTCAAAACTTTTCCAATCAAGATGTTTTAAAAGCAGAAGTTTCAAGGCTCAAGAATCAATCCCACAAATTTAACTCGATCACCATTGTCGATAAAAATGCATACATTCGGGAATATGCACCACATAACTTTCGTATAGACCACAAAAAACAATATAAAACTGCTGGAATCATTGAAGCCTTAAAACTAAAACAAACTTATATATCTTCTCCCTACAAAGGACTTTCTAATAACCTTATTGTTCTGATTGCTCAACCTATTTTTAATCATAAAAATGAATTTTTAGGTATTGTGACGGGTTCAATTTATTTAAATCAAGAGAACTTGGTCAGTGAACTCCTTGCCACATCGTATTCTCACAAGAAAAGCTACACCTATGTTATTGATAATAAAAATAAGATTATTTTCCACCCTGATCAAAGCCGGATTGGAGATTCGTTAAAAAATAATACGGGGTTGAAATATATTACTTCTCGCTCATCAGGCAACATTGCTTTAGTCAATAGTAAAGGAATCGAGAACTTAGCTGGTTTTGCAGCGATACCAAGCGTGAATTGGATTATTGTGTCGCAGCAGCCCACATTAGAATTGCTCAGCCAAGCGAACGCTATTATTGTAAAAGTGACCTTGGGTATGCTGATTTTTTATCTTGTACTCTTTATTTTTGTTTGGAAACTATCCTACTTAATCTCTTCTCCGCTCAATAAACTTGCTCAAATGGCAAGCATGCTCACACGCCCCAATATTGATCAAGATATCAAGAAAATAGATCCTTGGTATTTTGAAGCATTGCGTTTTCGCACTTCATTGCTTTTGAGCTCTAAACACTTTAAAGATGAAATTGCAGAACTTAAACAGCATGTAAATACAGACCCGCTTACAGAACTATATAACCGCCGAGGCATGAAATTATTTTTAAATGAATTAAAAGCAACAAACACTCCTTTTTCAGTACTCAACATAGATATTGATCACTTCAAAGCAATTAATGATAGCTATGGCCATGATCAAGGAGATCATGTATTAAAGAAACTAGCATCTCACATGATGAACAATTTCCGTAAGCATGATATTTGCTGTCGTGTTGGCGGAGAAGAGTTTACTGTATTTGTCGTGCATGAAGATCCCAAAGTTGCATATACAGCAGCTGAACGACTTCGAGAGGCTGTTGCACAAAGCTATCTTGATCCAGTGGGACATATTACCGTTTCAATTGGCATTGCATCTTGGCCACGAGATGCAGAAAGTGTCGATGACGTGATTAAGCTTGCAGACCAAAAACTATATGAAGCAAAAAATGATGGACGTAATTGTACTCGTATCTCCTCTATTTAAAGCGCCAATGAATAAATACATTCTTCTACGTCTATGGAATATCATGATTAGACATTTGAAGCTGTACTCAATCCTCTCAACAGTACAAATTGTTTAGCATACAAGCAAACTGAAGTAATGATTAACACAGGCAGACAAACTTAGAGCTAACATTCTCGCAGCTCTTTTAGAAGACTTGAGAGCCGAGCTCCAAGAAGAAATATCTTATTATCAGTTATCGTTTTACAAATAACCGCTATAAATTACAACAACATAAAATGACACGTCTAGCATAAAGGGTTGTTCTGTTGCTTAAGGAAAGGATTCATACATGATTATTGAGTTAATCAGTAAAAAATTGTTTTACCAAACTATCCAAAAACGAAATAGCCAAAAAATTGCAGATAAAAGGATCTGAAGCTATAGCCCTAACCTTTTTAGCAGCTTAGTGAACTCGTCATATTAGTCTCATGTATATAACTATGAAATATGCAGTGAAAATTATGCAAGAAAGTGATGCATTTATTGCAAGTGCTCGTGATCCGGCAAAATTAAATAGCGTAGGTATTTTTTGGATAAAGCATTAACTGAAACCTTGGAAGGTATTGAAATCATTTTTATGATGTATATGGATGCTTGCAAGAAAATTCCATGTCCAACTGCTCAGGAGCACGGTAAATATCTATTCATGTTCCAGTTTTAGTCGTATCAAGGGTTCATTTATATAATGAGATGTTAAATCAAAGTATTCGTTAAGCTGAGTTAGCCAGATATTGAGAATGGTTTTAAAAATAGACTATTGTCTTTAAAACATGACTCTAAGATAAAATCTATTAAAAATGTGTTTTATGCTTTTAGAAAGCGCAAAAGTTAGTCACTGATATTTTCAAATTTAGACTTTTGTGTTTTTTTCATACTGCTTTTAATTTTTAAGGGAATGATTACCCTCGAAAACCCATTTAAATACACGTGTGAAAAAATGCAAACTATTGATAAATAACAATAAATTGGTGCGCTCAGCGGGACTCGAACCCACGCCACAGGCTTCGGAGACCTGTACTCTATCCAGTTGAGCTATGAGCGCGCGAGCACATCATATCAAAAAAAATCACAAGGTAAAGCATCTATATAGCTTAGAGTGATTTTCCTGCTTATGCTTTATACAATGTTCCATATCTGCAACACAGAATTGCGAGTAGATTACTTGGTTTATTAGGCATAATCGCTCACAATAGTGCCATTATTAATCATTCGAGAATTTCATGACTGATGCATTGACGTTAAGAGATTTGTCCAAAACCTATAAAAATGGGTTTCAGGCCTTAAAAGGCATCAATCTAACTGTTCCTGAAGGTGAGTTCTATGCCCTTCTTGGACCAAATGGTGCAGGCAAATCTACAACGATTGGTATTATCAGCTCATTGACCAAGAAAACCGCAGGTACTGTCGAAATTTTTGGACATAATCTCGACACGCACCCTTCTCAAGCCAAACAGTGCTTAGGGGTTGTACCTCAAGAGTTTAACTTCGGTCAGTTTGAAAAAACCTTCGATATCTTAGTCACACAAGCGGGCTATTATGGTATTCCTAAAAAAATTGCAGAAGTTCGTGCCGAAGAATATTTAGAAAAACTCGGCTTATGGGAAAAACGTGGTGTTCAAGCTCGCATGCTTTCAGGTGGTATGAAGCGTCGCCTGATGATTGCCCGTGCCATGATGCATGAACCAAAACTCCTTATTTTAGATGAACCTACCGCAGGGGTTGACATTGAACTGCGTCGTTCGATGTGGGACTTCCTCACAGAAATGAACAGTAAAGGTACCTCGATCATTTTAACGACGCACTATTTAGAAGAAGCGGAAATGCTATGTCGTCGAATTGCCATTATTGACCGTGGTGTGATTAAAGAAGACACCAGCATGAAAAATTTCCTCAATCAGCTCAATGAGGAAACCTTTATTTTTGATTTGGCCACACCGATTGAACCGATTCATATCGACATTATTGGGGTTCGTTTCCACTTAGTCGACGCCGTGACTTTAGAAGTGACTATGGATAGAGCACATACCCTCAATGACTTATTTCAATTGCTCGAATCGCAAGGGATCCAAGTTCGTAGTATGCGGAACAAATCCAACCGTTTAGAAGAACTGTTTGTGAAGATGGTCGAAAAAAATCTCGAAGGAACTACGCCATGAACTTAAATCAACTTAGCGTAGCTTTATATACTCTGGTGCATAAAGAAATTCGTCGCTTTATGCGCATCTGGCCGCAAACCTTGCTTCCACCTGCCATTACCATGAGTTTGTATTTCGTAATTTTTGGTAATTTGGTCGGTTCTCGTATTGGTGAGATGGGCGGTTTTAGCTATATGCAGTTCATCGTGCCTGGACTGATTATGATGGCGGTGATTACCAACAGTTATGCTAACGTTTCTTCGAGCTTTTTTAGTGCGAAATTTCAAAAAAGTATTGAAGAGCTGATCATGAGTCCTGTACCTTTGCATGCCATTTTATGGGGCTTTGTCTTAGGTGGTGTGTGTCGCGGAGTCTTGGTCGGTATTATAGTAACAGCTATGAGTTTATTTTTTACTGACCTGTATATTACCAATTGGTTTGTTACCATTTACACCGTCTTGGTCACCTCGTTCTTATTTTCACTGGGTGGTTTTATCAATGCTGTGTATGCTAAATCTTTTGATGACATCTCCATCATCCCAACCTTTGTGCTGACGCCTTTAACTTATTTAGGCGGCGTATTTTATGCCATTTCAGCACTCAGCCCTTTTTGGCAAAATTTATCGTTGATCAATCCGATTGTATATATGGTCAATGCTTTTCGTTTCGGTATTTTAGGTCATAGCGATGTTAACGTCGTCGTCTCCCTATCTGTTATGACTATATGTTGTGCAGTGCTTTATGGCATTGCTTACTATTTACTTTCTCGTGGTTCAGGAATGCGTGAATAATGAGTGTAGAACATTCTCTTTTGGGTAAAGACACCAATTACCCAACAACTTATCAACCCGACATTCTTTTTCCTATTGCCCGTGCCACAGCACGCGAGCACTATGCGCATGTTGAAGGTATTCAACAAGGTAAAGACTGGTGGCATGTTTTTGAAATTTCTTGGCTAAATCACCACGGTGTTCCGCAAGTTGCTATTGGTCGCATCAGTCTACCTGCCACCTCGCCCAATCTCATTGAGTCAAAGTCATTAAAACTCTACTTTAATAGCATGAACTTTACTCAGTTTGAGTCTAAAGCTGCATTTAAAGCAACAGTTGAACAGGATTTATCGGTGGCTGCTGGTGCAGATGTGAGTATTGAGTTGTTTCATGTTGATGATGTACAAGTTAGTCAGCCTGAAGGGATCTGTATTGATGAACTGATTCCAACCCAACTGGAAAATCATCCCAATGCAAATCTGTTGGCATTGGATAGCGCTGCTGAAGATGTTGAAGTACAGATTTACTCGCATTTACTCAGAAGTAACTGCCCAGTCACTGGACAACCAGATTGGGGTACGGTATTTATCAGATATAAAGGTAAAAAGCCTTGTTATAACAGCATACTGGCTTATATTATCTCTTACCGTCAGCACAACGGCTTCCACGAACAATGTGTGGAACAAATGTTTGCCGATATTTGGCAAAATTTGAAACCTGAAAAGCTGATGGTGTACGCAGCTTATACGCGCCGTGGTGGTTTAGATATTAACCCGTGTCGTGTGTCTGATGTGTCATGGATGCCCCGCCCAATTCGATTGGCGCGACAATAAAATAAAGAACATTGAGGTTAATACACGATGCCATTTTTTGGTTTTATTCCATCGACTGAACTTTTACAGACTATTCAAACTGCTCAGCAGAAGAAAGACTCAAGTGAACCTTTATATCCACTTCGAGACAAAACAGCGCTACTGATCAATGATGAAATTATTGATGCCATTTTGACTGAGTTAGTACGCCGTTTTCCACCAAGTGATAAACGTGACACAGCTGAAAAGCTGGCTGGCTATATTAAGTCAACGGTTGCGGTTTTGTTGAAGCAACTTTTAGGAAAATCATCGAATGATGTGGTTCAAGCATCAATTCAGTTTTCTGAAAAAAGCTTGTTTAAAGATGCTGAAGGTCAGTTCCGTGTGGGTGAAGCATTAGATGCAAGCTTAGTGACCAGCCTCAAATATAACTATGCTGAAATTAAAGCAGGCAATGAAGTAGATAAAGCCGCGTTAACCGAACTGTATAAACAGTTTGCTGAAGCGACTGTACGCCACTTCATGAATGACTTTAATAAAACCCTCGATTTAGGCATGATCAAGCGTAAAGCAGCAGATATCGGTTCTGCGGCTGTCATTAAAGCGGTTCATATTGCAGCGAATAAAATCATCCCAAATTTAACCAAAGATGAACTTTTAGCTTTAGCTGAGTATCACGACACTTTATTTCATGCTTAAAGACTAAAAGCCTTTCGCGACTTTTCAGATCAAATGACTCTATTTATATAGGGTCATTTTTGTTTCTAAGCTGTAATTCCTTACGTTTTGTATAAATGCATACTTTTGCCATAAAGTCTTCAATAAAAAATGGGCTTACATGTAGATACCGAGCTTTTTATATCAATGAGTAAAACTTGACTTATACCGTCACACTAAAAAATCTATGAAGCTCTATCCTGTTTTCCTTGATCTGCCTTATATATAGGCTGAGTTTGTCTTTTTTTGTATCCCTATTTGCCCGCTTTAGTACAGACAGTGTTATCTTAAAGCCTGTCCAAACTAGACTCTGTTCACAAAAATTTCGACATAATATAAATGCGTAGTTTAGAGCTTCGCTCTATTCGCTTTGGTCCACGGCCCATCATGACTCTGGAAATTAGACTTCTATGTTAAATTTAAACTTTTATAACAAAGTTAAACGTTTACCTTTATTGATTGGCGCTTTGTCAATCACCAGCTTTTGCCAAGCCAACGATTTCGCTTCTCATCCTGACTATATCAGCTTCAAGCAAAAAACCATGCAAAACTATGGACTGTCTGCTGAACAAGTCGATTGGGCCATGAATGGCTCTAAAAACTTGCCCAATATTATTAACATTATGAATCGTCCAGGTGAAAGCAAACCGTGGTACGAATATAAAACCAACTTTATGGCTGAAAGCACCATTCAACGTGGTGTCCGCTTTAAAGAACAATATGCGGATACCTTAAACCGTGCCGAACAACAATTTGGTGTACCCCAGTCCGTCATTCTCGGCATTTTAGGGGTAGAAACAGGTTTTGGGAGCAATAAAGGTAATTTTGTGACTCGTGATGCCTTAGCGACTTTAGGTTTTGGTTACGAACGCCGTAAGCAATATTTCCAAGATGAACTCAGTGCATTAATCGCGTGGAGCTATAAAGATGGCGTACCAACCAACTCGGTTGTAGGTTCATACGCGGGTGCGGTGGGCTACCCACAATTTATGCCAAGCAACATTCCAAAGTTTGGGGTGGATTATGACGGTAACGGTCATGTCGATTTACGAAATTCAGCAGTGGATGCTATCGGCTCGATTGCCAACTATTTAGCAAATCATGGCTGGCAACGTAATCAGCCAATTGGATTCGCAGCTCGCTATAGTGGTTCTAATCCTGAATCTGTGATTGCCAAAGATTTAACTTTACCGACGCCTTATGGTGTGCTGAAAAATCAGGGCATTCAACCCACCAATCCGATTGTGAAAATTGATGATTTAGATATGGTGAATGTGATCCAACTACAGGAAAACTATGGGCAAAGTTATTACATTACCTACCCTAATTTTCAGGTGATCACAACCTACAATAAGAGTCGTATGTATGCGACTGCGGTGTGGCAGTTAGGGGCTGAAATTGCTAGCCGATAAGGCTAGCTTTTTACTCAAGATTAAAATGTCAACAAAAAAATATTTAAAAATGATGTAAAATTCGGCATTTTTAATATTATGTTACAATATTGATTATTTTTTAATCAAAAAGCGTTCAGTTTATGTAGTTTTTATCATTATTTTAATTAAACACTAGACATGCTTATGACTGCATGAATATTATCCATTTCGTCAAATGCTGTTGCAAAAGTGAATTAACAGGCAAGTTTTTTTATCTTTCAGCCACTTAGTTTAAAGAAAAAAGCGTTGTCTTTTGGAGTTTATAAATGCAGTCATCACTTAAATATATACTGGCCATTGCCTCGACCATCGTGCTGAGCCAATCGCAAGCAGAGATGGTTCAGTCATCATTTACCAATGATAATGATAACTCTCGTCTAGCTGCACGTGTCTTAAATAAAGATGCTCAAGGCTTCAACTCACACTTCTCAAATTTAAATAGCCTTTCAATCACTGAACGTTCAGGCGATAAAATTCGCCGCGAAACAATCGCTGCAAAAATTGAAATCCCTGAAGAAGAGCCTTCAGTGATTGAAAAGTTAAATACTGTTGCATCAAATACAGTACGTAAGTTTAGCCAAACCGGTATGGCCTCTTGGTATGGTCGTCAGTTCCACGGTCGTAAAACTGCAAGTGGTGAGACATTCGATATGAATGCATTAACTGCTGCACACCGTAGCCTGCCACTAAACTGCTATATCCGCGTAACGAATAAAACCAATGGTAAAAGCGTTGTGGTTAAAGTTAACGACCGCGGTCCTTTCCACGGTAACCGTGTACTTGATTTATCTTACGGTGCAGCAAAACAATTGGGTATTACTAATTCAGGTACTGCAAAAGTTAGCATTGAACGTATTGATGGACCAAACTCTTAAGATTCAGACCTACAACACGTATTTGACAGTAAAGCCACAGTAATGTGGCTTTTTTAATACCTAGTCTTTATACAAATAACTGCAGATGATCCTTAGCTGTTCTAGCTTGATGCTTTAACATCGCTCAAAACCATGTTTACATCGAATAAAAAAATCCAATCGCTCCAGTTTTTGAGTTGGCTGTGCTCACAATCTTGGTAACTTTGTAGGTTTAGCCGAGCTAATGTGTTCTTAATTCATTTTTTGTATATTCAAAGCTATTTTTCATCCACTTTGAAGCGTGATTTTATCTATTCTCGAATTCAGAGCTATTTGACAAATTCGCATGTGAATTCAGCTTCTTTTTTACGATATGGCAGGCGTTATAGCTCTACTGATTTTTGTATAAATAGAAGCATTTTATGCTCACAAACGCTAAAGAAAATGCTGTTCTTTCTTCAAAGTTCTCAAACACCCCCTCATTTGCTCAATTTTCAATATTTTCATATTCCCAATCAAAGCTACGTCAAATTGCTAAACAGTGTAAAAATCGCAAACAGTGCGCATTTATAGCAATACAAATTTAAAAGCGATGAAAAAGATCAAACTCTTGCACTTTTTCATCCATTTTTCGGTCTTTTATGGGTCTATTTGCTCATGAAATGCTAAAAATCGAATAACAGATTCAGACCATAAAAAAATCCTAAACTGAGTAAAATACTGAGCAATAACTTTCTGGTCAAAAGGGTGATCAACAAGGTAAAAATTGCCCCATAAAAATAGCTATTTTGAAATATCCCTTTCCACTGTGAACCCTCAAAAAAAACCAGTGGCAAACAAATCGAAACCATGAGACAAGGCGCTGCATATTTCAGCATGCGTGTCGCAAATTTAGGAAGTCGAATTTGAGTTTTAGGCTCTAAAAATAAATACCGATTAAAAAAAGTCACACAAGTTAAGCTAAAAACAAATAACCAAGTCATCTTCAGCACTCCGAACGATCAAACATCGCAGCAACCCACATACCTGTAAAACCGGCTAACAAGATGGCTGATTTCGCACCCAACCAACTCAACAGCAAAACAGTGAGTGATGATGCAATAACACCGTAAATTGCAGCTCTATTTCGGATCAGCATTACCGCCATCACCAAGAACACCACCACTATTGAAAACTCCAAATGTAGATTTGAAAGATCAGGCACTGTATTTGCAAGCAGTATGCCGACTAAACTAAACCCTACCCAACAGACATAAAAACTGAATCCTGCCCCCAACATATAAGCATAAGATGGCTTTTGTTTTAGCATTGCGGTGGCGTAGAGTTCATCGGTCAGCAAAAAACCAATACTGAGTCTCCGGCCTAATGACCATGGCTTCACCTCTTCTCTTAAACTCAAAGCATAAATAAAATGCTGACTAGTCAGAAAAAATACCGTCAAAATAATGCTCAGCAAAGATGCACCTGTCATCAGCATACTCAAGCTGACCAATTGAGCAGCACCAGCAAATACCAAAGCTGACATTCCCACAGCTTGCATCACACTCAATCCCGCATTAATCGCAGCTGAGCCAGCCAATATTCCCCATGGAATCACAGCAACAGACAGAGGTAGCATGTCCTGTACGCCCCGAAAAAAACTTAGACTTTGTGGTTGTATCGCTTGTTGTTGCATGAAAAACCCTATGATTTCTATCCATAGGAATTAATATGCAAGATTGAGGAAATGACTTTCTTGTATGAAATTGCTGTTATTTTAGATTTTATGTGCCATATATTGTGCTGGTGTACAGCCCAATACCTTTTTAAAATGACGTGTGTAATGACTCTGATCGGAGAAGCCACACAGTTGTGCTACTGTCGCAATCTCACAACCTTGTTTTAGTAAAGATAATGATTTACGTAAACGAAACTGTATCAACCATGCGTGAGGTGGAAGTCCAGTAAACTTTTTAAATTGACGTAGTAAATGCCAAGGGCTCATCCCCACCACAGCCGCCAACTCAGTAAGTTGGTGCTCTTTTTCTGGTTCGGCTTCGAGTAACTCCTGAATCAGCACGACCTTACGCTGCGCTTCAGGTAAATCTTTTAATGTTTTCCTAGACTGGCTATAACGACTTAATAAATATGCTAAAGTTGAAATATACAAACTCTGCTTGAACAGTATATTTTTAGGCTGCAATAACAAATCAAACAGTAAATTCAACTGCTCTGCCAGTCCCTCATCATGCACCACAGCTTGTGGAAACCACGGCATAGTACCAGTTTCATGAAAGAAATCCTGACTAATAGCTTGAATCATTTCAGGGGTCGGATAAATTGCTCGATAACACCAACCTGTTTCAACAGCAGATGAACCCGTATGCACCTCATCCGCATTGACTAAAATAATATCGCCTTGCGGTGCAATATGCTGATTTCCTGTGCGTAAAAAAGATTGCGCACCTTCATCAATCAAACCAATGCAGTAGCCTTCGTGCGTGTGTTTTGAAAACTGAGTATGTTGATAGGAGGCTTTTAACATCTCAAGACCACCAAGTTCTTGAACATGATGATAATTTACAAATTCACTGGATCTGATTTTGTGCATGAGTTAGCTTCTCCTGAACCACTCAGCATACTGTGATTCAGTAAAACGTATAGAACAAAATTGCTCTATTACTGATAGGTTTTTCCTTGATGCTTTAACCAGCCATCCACATGACGTTGCTGTGGATCACGATGCGTCCAGTGAATGACCCCACCTTTTTCACTATATTCATATTCCCCATTAAAACTGACCGTATCCCCTTTTTGCAAACGATCAATTCTTGGAGCTAGATCAATATTATGCGCAACTAAAACTGTCATATTATTCGGCAACGCTAAAATAAACTTTTGATGACGAGAGCCATCATTGTCATCTTTCAGTACAGCCACCACTCGCCCTTGAGATTGAACTTGAACATTACTTTTTTGGTTTTGAAAGGCTTGAGCAATTTTTGCAGCATCATCAGACCCAGAGTTTTGCACTTCCCGATGTGTAGCCGATCTTTCTAGATTGGATGATGAAGTTGAAGTATTAAGCTGTTTTTCTTGAAGATCAATCCCAAAATATGCAGCAACCAAAACCACGATCACTGCACCAATACCTAAATTTGTTTTATTTGCCATGTATTTTTCCTTTATTTCGTTTTTATTGTATAAAAAAAGCCCCAATGGGGCTTTTTTTACTCAAAATAATTTTTCAATTATTTTGCAGCAGCTTGAGCAGCAGCAACTTCTTCAGCGAAAGAAAGTTCAGCTTTCTTCTCAATACCTTCACCCACTTCAAAGCGAACGAATTGAGCAACTGTAGTACCAGTTGACTTAAGCACATCAGAAACTTTTTTGTCGTTGTCGATAACGTACATTTGGTTCTCAAGTACAACTTCATTTAAGTACTTTTGAACTGAACCAGTTACCATTTTCTCAACGATGTTTGCAGGCTTACCAGATTCAATTGCTTTTGCTTCAGCAATTTCTTTTTCTTTAGCAATAAGCTCAGCAGATACGTCAGCTTCTGTTACAGCCACTGGGTTGAATGCAGCAACGTGCATTGCAATACCTTTACCAGTTGCAGCATCACCTGCGTAAGATACAACAACACCGATTCTTAGACCGTGTTTGTATACTGCAAGGTTGTCGCCTTCAACGATTGTTGCACGACGAACTTGGATGTTTTCACCGATTTTTTGAACAAGAGCGATACGCGCTTCTTCTACAGTTACGCCATCTGCAAGTTTCAATTCAGCAATTTTAGCAGCATCAGTTTCACCAGCAGCTAACGCAGCAGCAGCAACTTGAGCAGAGAAACCAGCAAAGTTTTCGTCTTTAGCAACGAAGTCAGTTTGACAGTTTACTTCTAAAAGGATTGCTTTATTGCCTTCTTGAGCAATTGTGATTGCACCGTCAGCTGCAATGTTACCTGCTTTTTTAGCCGCTTTAGCTTGACCAGATTTACGAAGGTTATCAATCGCTAGCTCGATGTCACCATTCGCTTCTGTTAATGCTTTTTTACATTCCATCATTGCAAGACCAGTACGATCGCGCAATTCTTTAACCATGCTTGCTGTAACTGCAGTCATGTCAATCTCCTAAAATACGGTAGAAAATGAATTCTTTTTAGAACAGAAACGGCCCAGAGCTATCTCTTGGGCCGTCTGCATACATGACGCTTACTTTGCCACCATCACATGTCGCAAAAATGACAAGCTTACGTCAAACGCATTAAGCCTCAGAAGCAGGTGCTTCTTCGCCTTTAGCTTGTGCATTTGCTTGTGATTGAGCATATTCTTTACCAGCAAGAATCGCATCAGCCATAGCAGAAGCATAAAGAGTAACTGCACGGATCGCATCGTCGTTACCCGGAATAACGTAGTCTACGTTGTCTGGGTTAGAGTTTGTATCAACGATACCGATTACAGGAATACCAAGGTTTTTAGCTTCTTTGATTGCAATAGCTTCGTGATCAACGTCGATTACGAATAATGCGTCAGGTAAACCACCCATGTTCTTAACACCGCCTAAAGCGCGTTCAAGTTTTTCCATCTCACGAGTACGCTCTAAAGCTTCACGTTTAGTAAGCTTAGCGAAAGTACCATCTTGAGATTGAGTTTGAAGGTCTTTAAGACGGTTGATAGATTGGCGAAGTGTTTTCCAGTTCGTCAACATACCACCTAACCAACGGTGATCAACATAAGGTTGACCAGCACGTTGTGCTTGTTCACGGATGATGTTAGAAGCAGCACGTTTAGTACCAACAAACAATACTTTATTCTTTTTGCTAGCAAGGTTGTTAACAAAGTTCAAAGCATCATTTAACGCAGGAACAGTGTGCTCAAGGTTGATGATGTGAATTTTGTTACGCGCACCAAAGATGTATTGACGCATCTTTGGATTCCAGAAACGTGTTTGGTGACCGAAGTGTGCGCCTGCTTGAAGAAGGTCGCGCATGCTTACGTTGTAATCTGCCATTTTCTTTACCTTAAAGTTTGGGTTAGGCCTCCATATATCCGCATCCTCCACCCCAAAGGGCACCCAGAGAAATGTGTCGATATATGTGCGGATTTTTAAAGCCCATTCATCACTTTGACATAAATATATTCACGAAAAAGCATTTGATAAAATGGGCGGCTATTTATACCATAGTCACACACAAATTTCCAAAAGTTTTTAGAGATCATGAACAGTACTTACGAAGCACCCCGTCGACTCATCAAAAGCGCTGAAGACATCGAAAAGATGCGTGTCGCTGGACGACTGGCGGCTGAAGTCTTGGATATGATCAAGTCACATATTAAACCAGGTGTAACTACACTTGAGTTAGATACGATTTGTCACGATTATATTGTCAATAAACAAGACGCTATTCCAGCATGTTTAGGTTACGGCGCAGCGCCGGGTCGCCCTGCGTTCCAACATGTGATTTGTACTTCAGTAAACCATGTGGTCTGTCACGGCATTCCGTCAGATGCAAAAGTGTTGAAAAAAGGCGATATTTTAAATATTGATGTGACGGTTATTAAAGATGGTTTCCACGGCGATACCAACATGATGTACATCGTGGGTGGTGAAACCTCTATTCTTGCGAATCGGTTATGTAAAGTAGCACAAGAAGCGATGTACCGTGGAATAGCGACAGTGAAGCCAGGTTCGACCATTGGGGATATTGGTCATGCCATTCAACAATATGTCGAATCAGAGCGTTTTGGCGTGGTGCGTGAATACTGTGGTCACGGTATTGGGACTGTGTTCCATGACGAACCTCAAGTCTTACACTATGGTCAACCCAACTCAGGCATGATTTTAGAAGAAGGCATGACCTTTACCATTGAACCTATGGTCAATGGTGGTGACTGGAAAACCAAACTATTGGGCGATAAATGGACAGTCGTCACCAAAGATCATAGTTTGTCAGCACAATACGAGCATACCATTTTAGTGACTAAAACAGGCGCTGAAATCTTAACAGCGCGTCCTGAAGAAGATTTATCTCGTTTTCAAGCTTAAATGCTGTCATTGGCATGAAATACAATGCCGACTGTCAAAAAGACCACCACATGGTGGTCTTTTTTATGGCGGGTTAAACATTTTACTTTACATTTATTTCTTAATTTACAGCTAACTAGTTGCTGTAACACCTGAATATCCATGTTCAAACAGGATCAGTTTTCTGTAACAAAGCGTGCAACTAAGTAACACGATCACACAAATCTCATTTTGACATTCACAAATGTCAAAAACACATATCCTTTAAAAACAACAGCTTTATTCTAATTGCAAGCTTAATAATACGCTCTATAAAAACGAATAGCTCATTGGACATGGAGTCCCAAAATGAAAAAAACATTGCTTTGCGTAGCAACGTCTATTGCTACCTTACCTATACTCACGCATGCAGATTCACCTTATTTTAGTCTACAAGATGGTGATGGATTTAAACGTTTCTCTGTATCTGTCGGTGCTTTACATGTTATGCCACAAGGTAAAGCCCAACCCTTCCGTGTCAATACAGCCGTTAAAGAAGGTGAGACAGCAACAGTCGGAGATGTCCAATCCCAAACGGTAAAAGACAATTTAAAAGAGGGCTTTACCCCCTCACCAGTCTTACAAGTCGCTCTGAATACTTTAGATACCATTCCAAGTGCCTTGAGTGGCACAGCCGAAATTCACGGCCTAGAAAGCTGGGATAATCCGGGTACTGGTTTAGAAGCTGATGATGTTACAACGCTTGGCATCATGACCAACTACTTCTTTACCGATAATATTTCTTTTGAAATGAAAGCTGGGATTCCACCTAAAGTTGACTTACAAGGTAAAGGGAAAATTTATGCGCCTTTTTCTGCGATAGCGAAACCCTTAGGCGGAGTGTTTGGAAACCTAGAACTTGAAAATGATATTTTCATTACTGACTTAGAAGCAAATGGTCCAGCAGCATCAGCACGTGCATGGACACCTGCTTTCGAGTTCCAATATCACTTTGGTAAAACGGGGGTAAATAAATTCCGCCCCTATGTTGGTGTTGGGTTGATGTACGCTTACTTTAATGAGTTGGAAATTAACCCGCAAACAGAGAAAGATCTCATTGCAGCAGGTCATATGATTGCCAATATTAAAGAAGGTAATGCAGGCGCATCACTTGAGGGTAAAACCAGTTCAGCGGACCCTAAAGTGGAGTTGGAAGCAACCGATGCTTTTGCTCCCATTGCAACCGTTGGTTTCACTTATGACTTTAATGATAAATGGTTTGCAGTGGGTTCTGTATCTTATGCCCATCTTAAAAATGAAACGACTATTACAGTAAAAGATGCCACGCATGGCGAGTTGATTAAATCAAAAGCAGATATCGAAATTAACCCGATTCTTGCCTATGCAGGCCTAGGTTATCGCTTCTAAGCTTACATATTTGAACCTCAAATGCTCCATGAGGATTATGATGAATCATGGAGTGTTATGAAGATGCACATCATCAAATCATTTTAGAATATGCATTTTTATGATGCATTTTTATTGACCATTTTTTCATACGAATTATTTTTGATCATTAAATCACATCCACAAACTGTGATTAAGACACTCCCTTCCCCCAACGAAAATGTTTAAACATCCCACTAAAAACGCGTTCTATCGCCAATAAAGCCGATTTTTTTCATTTATTTTATGTGTTGGCATACTGTTTGCTTTTTAGACAACATGAGAAATCAACGTAGATTCCTCAACTATATAGACGGCCAAAGATGTCCGTTCTGATCGGTTTGCAAATTATCTTTTATTTGCAATCACTTTTACGTTCAGTTCAGGGGATGGCTTATGTCTTCAACAATTAATCGCGAAGCAAAAAAAGCAACACAAATAAAACTCTTTAGTTTCTCCACGCCAGCAATGCGCGCTTTCCATATGACTTGGCTCGCATTCTTTGTTTGTTTCTTCGCATGGTTTGCCTGTGCACCGCTGATGCCTGTGATTAAAGGCGAATTTAATTTAACCAAAGACCAAATCGCGAATATTAATATTGCTGCGGTTGCCATTACCATTATAATCCGTCTTATTGTTGGTCCATTATGTGATAAATATGGCCCTAGAAAAACGTATACAGCACTTCTAATATTAGGCAGCATTCCTGTGTTTGGTGTTGCTTCTGCCAATACCTATGAATCATTTTTATTCTTCCGCTTGCTGATTGGTGCAATTGGAGCAAGTTTTGTTATTACCCAGTATCATACTAGTGTGATGTTTGCACCCAACGTAGTAGGTACTGCAAATGCTGCAGCTGCTGGCTGGGGCAATGCAGGTGGAGGCGCAACTCAAGCATTAATGCCACTTATTCTGGGTGCAATCCTAATGTTTGGTGTTGAACAAGCAATGGGCTGGCGTATTGCTCTCCTTGTACCAGGGATTATGATGGTGATCGTTGGGATGCTGTATTGGAAATTTACTCAAGACTGTCCACAAGGGAACTTTAAAGAACTTCGCGCTCAAGGAATCGAAGTGGGTAGCGGTAAAAAAGGTGGAACAGCAATTTTACTTCAAGCTGCTCGTAACTACCGTGTATGGATCCTATTTGTATCGTACGGAGCATGTTTCGGTATTGAAATTTTCATCCACAATATTGCAGCAATGTACTATACCGATCACTTTAACATGGGCTTAAAAGAAGCAGGCTTAGCTGCTGGTATCTTTGGTTTACTTGCATTATTTGCACGCGCTTTAGGTGGTATCGTATCTGACAAAGTTGCTATCTCTAAAGGTCTAGATGGTCGCACTAAAGTACTATTCTTATTGGTTTTACTTGAAGGCTTATTCTTAATCGTATTCTCACAGATGAATACAGCAATGCTTGCCATTATTAGCATGACCGTTTTCGCCCTGTTTACCCACATGGCATGTGGTGCAACCTACGCTCTGGTTCCTTTCATTGATCGTGATGCTCTAGGTGGTGTAGCAGGCATTATTGGTGCTGGTGGTAACGTGGGTGCTGTTGCTGCAGGCTTCTTACTTAAAGGTGTATTAGATGTTCAGACTTGCCTGTTTATTTTAGGTGGTTTGGTCACTATAGCTGCATTTAGCGTAATTCTAATTCGCTTCTCAGTTGAACATAAAGCAAAAGAAAAACAATTATTTGAACAAGCCGTCTTAGAACGCAACAGCCTCGCCTCTTAAACTTTCATGCCTTTTCTAGGGTGATGGCGAAGACACACCATCCCCCTAACTTTCTAAACTTATCTTAAAAAAATCAGGGGAATTTCTATGAAATTACGTACTCTCTCTGCGCTTTCACTTGCCTGCATTTCAGCAACGACATCCTATGCAGCCGATAACTTTTTATCACAAACCAAGTTTTCACTAGACACGCGCTTACGCTATGAAATGGTAGATCAAGATAATAAGCTTGATAACGCAGAAGCTTTTACTCTCCGCATTCGTCCTGCACTACAAACAGGCAGTTGGCATGGATTAAGCGGCTTTGTGCAAGGTGAAGGAACGCTTGAACTTAATGATCATTTTAACAGTACACGTAATGCTGAAACAGCTTATAGCAGTGTACCTGACCCTGAAAACCTACAATTAAATCAGCTTTATTTAAAGTATGTTTATAGTCCTAAGGCCGATTTAACGGTTGGTCGTCAAGTAATTAATCTAGATAATCAACGTTTTGTGGGTTCTGTTGCATGGCGTCAAAACGACCAAACTTTCGATGCAGTCAGTTTAAATATTAAGCCAACACAGCAGTTGGGCTTGTATTATGCATACATAGATCAGGTCAATACCATTTTTGGAAGCGAAGAGCCAAAGCCCAAATATGTAGCCGCTCAAGATGGCGAACAAGACAGTGAAATTCACTTAATTCAAGCCAAATTTAATTACAATCCACTATTGAATGCTACAGCTTATGGTTATTTCATGGATTTTGAAGACTTACCAGCGTGGTCAAATCAAACCTATGGTCTACGTTTAACAGGCAAAAATAAAAATTTACGTTATGTGGCTGAATATGCCAAACAATCTGAATATGCTGACCAACCAACATCTTATGATGCAGACTATTATACCTTCGAACTTGGCTATAACGTAGGTGCAGCTAAACCATTAGGTGAAATTGCAATTGGCTACGAAGTCCTCGGAAGTGATGACGGAAAAATTGGCTTTCAAACCCCTTTAGCAACGAAACATAAATTTAATGGTTGGACAGATGTTTTTCTCAATACACCTGCAAATGGTCTAACTGATTTGTACCTCAGCTCAAACCTTAATATTTTAAAGCAAGGCAAGCTAGGTACGGAATATCACCATTATCGTAGCGATGAAAAAAATATGGATTATGGACAAGAGTTTGCTGTGTCATTTACCCACCCTCTTCCACTCAAAGGTTTGTCCGCACTCGGCAAATTTTCAAGCTATCAAGCTGAAGACTATGGCGTAAATACCGATAAATTCTGGTTACAACTCGATTATAAATACTAATTTCATCTGAATATCGAGTTCTCATTCAATTTAATCCTTTGCCTACTTTTGTTTAGCCCAAAGTAGGCAAAGTTTCTGTTTAAACATGCACTACACATCTCATTTTCCTTTCGATGCACCACAGTTCTGTCTGGCTCAGTTTACAAATGAGATATGTAAGCATCTTTTCCCTTTGGAAGCAGGCTAATTGATACATTCAGGTCAGGGCAACTTCTGCCTAATGACCCAAATTTTTTATAACACTTTTCAAATAATTCATTCAAATATCGAATTACTTCGATATATTACGTACAATAGCGACTATTCTTATCTTCATTGCGCATCTAACGTATGTCTCAGAGTCAATTTTCCAAACCTTTGATTTATATGCTCATTGGCAGTGCCATGATTTTGGCACTTTCACTCGGTGTTCGGCATGGTTTTGGACTCTACCTTGTTCCTATGAGCAATGAATTTGGTTGGGGACATAATGTTTTTAGTTTGGCTATTGCCATGCAAAACCTGATTTGGGGCGCTGCACAACCCTTTACAGGGGCCTTAGCTGATAAGTACGGGTCTAAAATTGTCGTAGCTATTGGCGGTGTTCTGTATACCATCGGATTACTCCTGATGGCGATCAGCTCCACAGGTTGGCTACTTAACCTAAGTGTCGGCCTTATTTTAGGTTTAGCATTATCTGCCACCTCTTTTTCGGTACTCTTGTCTGCGGTGGGGCGTGCTGCACCACCTGAAAAACGTAGCCTTGCTATGGGGGTTGCCAGTGCAGCAGGTTCGTTTGGTCAGTTCATTATGCTGCCCTCCACTCTGCTTCTACTACAAAACTATGGCTGGTCGGCGGCATTGGTCGTGAGTGCCATTTTGATCGCATTTATTGTGCCCTTAGCCTGGATGCTCAAAGCCCCTGCTTTTGTTGTAGCCAATGCACCAACCAACCAAGTTCAACTCAGCTTTAAAGATATCCTCATCATTGCTAAAAACCATAAACCGTTTTGGTTTTTAGCACTCGGTTTTTTAGTATGTGGTTTCCAAGTTGTGTTTATTGGTATCCATTTACCTGGGTATTTGATTGATCATGGTTTTAATGCCACCACAGGAACAGTGTTTTTGGCATTGGTCGGTTTATTCAATATTGTCGGCACATATACCGCAGGTTGGCTAGGCGGTAAATATTCCAAACCGAAGTTACTCATGGGTTTATATGGGCTCCGTGGCATTGCGATTATTGCCTTCTTATTGCTACCGCTGAGCACACTCACCATCTATAGCTTTGGCGTAGTGATGGGTTTATTATGGTTATCTACCGTGCCTTTAACTAACGGTATTGTGGCCAATATGTTTGGCATTAAGTACCTGAGCATGTTGAGTGGCATTGTGTTCTTTACCCATCAAGTCGGTTCATTTTTCGGCGGCTGGTTAGGTGGTGTGAATCATGACGTTACAGGTAATTATGACTTGATTTGGTTGTTCTCTATCGCCCTGAGTGTGTTGGGTGTACTGGTACATTTCTTTGTCGATGAAAAGGCGGTTGTCCATGACTAATTCATTTTTATGGCTGAAGTGTAGTATTGGTCTTGCAATGGTTGCACTATTCGGCTTATCCATTGCTCTTTGGTTCAATACGCCAGACCTGTTTGAGTATTTTAATCAGGCATTTTGCGCACATTAAATCTGCACATTTTGAACTACATATTTCGTTTTAAATAAAAAGTAAAATAATCATTGCTTTAGCATTTTTCTCATAAGCTTAGAATTTCTTTTAATTTTAAGCTTGTACATATATTGACTACATTTTCTCTAGACCCCATATCTAGAGAAAATAATCAACATGACCGCATTAACCCAACTTTCACAAGCAATTCATGATGCCCCACGTTGGCATCAACCTGAACAATTTCAAAACCCAGAAGAAATACACATTATCCCACTTGCGAAAGAAGCCTTAGGAGCGGTGGTTTTGGGTTTAGATGCCCGTAAAGCCCAAGCAGGAGAAACCATCTATCGCTTAAAACAAGCTTTGGCTGAACACCTGATTTTAATTTTTAAAAATCAAACTCTGGATGATCTACAATATTTAGCCTTTGCCAGTTATTTTGGCTCTATTTTTCGCCCAAGTGCAGACAATCCGGTACTCGCCAGCCAGTCCGACACAGGCGTCCCCCCCGATGTGGTTCCTGTCTCTAATGCAGTTGGGCAAGGCGACTACACAGGTCACGGCGAACTCACCCCACATGCCGATCATCAATGGACGCCTCTTCCCTCTTTTGGCTCTCTGCTCTATGCTCTTGAGCTTCCTCAAGATGGCGGACAAACATCGTGGTTCAATACCATCAAAGCCTATGATGCACTATCAAATGATGTCAAAAAGCAGATCGACCAGCTACAGTTGATTACCTATAACCCATTCGTCCGTGCGCAGAGCAATACAGGCAATTCGGGTTATGCAGACTCACCTTATTATCGTTTTAAAGATCAACCGATTTTAGGGCATGCCTATCCACATCCTTTAGTCCGCACACATCCAGAATCTGGGCGAAAAGCACTTTGGTTAAATACGCGTTCGGAAGTTGAATTGGTCAATGTCGATGATACGACAGGCAGTGAATTGATTGCTGAACTTCGTGCGCACATATTGAAACCAGAGTTTCGTTATGAGCATCATTGGGAAACAGGTGATATTGTTTTTTGGGATAATCAAGTGACTTTGCACTCACGCCGCCCCTTTCCCGTCGATCAACGTCGCTTACTGAAACGGATTAGTCTTGCTGGTGGACGTCCGTACTAGACAATACCTAAAATGAATCATTCATTGGCATGACACTAAAATGTCACGATTCTTTTAGATAATGTGTGAAAAAACCAATAAAAAAGCCCATCAAACAATGTACGACTGATCAGTAAATGCATTTACTGTTGGGCTATTCTGAACGGAGTCTTACTGTTCTAAATCAATTTTTGGGAGTTCGCTCTGTTCTTTTGTTTAGCCAAATGAGAGGCGAAGCTTCGCAAGGAAAACATTTGTCATCCGCAAAACCTGTTCACTTGCGTCGTTTGAACAACTTTTGTTAAAAAAAAACAGCCCAAGCTAAAAGTTAGACAGGTTGCGGATGACGCTTCCGCGTATCTGATAAAGTCTAAAAGAAAATGCCAGTCAGTTTCTGAACTGACTGGCATTACAACTTTTAAGTTGGCTTTAATGGCTCTATGGCTTAAGCATTGCGTTTCGCAAAGTCATCCATAAAGTTCACAAGTGCTTGAACGCCTTCTAATGGAACCGCGTTATAAATACTTGCGCGCATCCCACCAACTGAGCGGTGACCTGCAAGATTCAACAAATGGTTTTCTTCAGCTTCTTTAAGGAATAACTTCTCTAGATCAGGATTTGCCAAAGTAAATGGTACGTTCATAATCGAACGGTTTTGCACAGCAATTGGATTTGCATAGAAATCGCTTGAGTCAATATAACCATACAGCAGATTTGCTTTTGCAAGGTTCACTTTATGAATTGCTTCGACACCACCTTGTTCAAGCAACCACTCAAACACCAAACCTGATAAATACCATGCATAAGTTGATGGTGTATTCACCATTGAATCATTCTTCGCTTGTGAAGAATATTTCAAAATACTTGGAATTTCAGGTTTAGCTTGATCTAGCAGATCTTCACGAACAATCACTAAGGTTAAACCCGCAGGGCCAATGTTCTTCTGCGCACCTGCATAAATCATCCCAAATTGAGTAACATCAACTGGTGCAGACAAAATACTTGAAGAGAAATCTGAAACCAGTGGAGCATTAGCTTTTGGAACACTCGCAAACTGAAGACCACCAATGGTTTCATTGTCTACATAGTGCACATAAGCCGCATCTTGGGACAAATTCCAAGTGCTTGCGTCTGCAATCGCTAGTTTTCCATCAATCTGCGTGCCCGCTTCAACGACATTGATATCACCATAGCGCTGCGCTTCTTTTAACGCTTTTTCAGACCAAATTCCCGTATGAATATAATCCGCTTTGCTGTTTTTACCCAACAAGTTTAAAGGAATCGCAGAAAACTGAAGTGATGCTCCCCCTTGAAGGAACAATACCTTGTAATTTTCTGGAATGTTCATGAGTTTGCGTAAGTCTGCCTCTGCTTTTTCCGCAACTGCAACATAGTCGTTACTACGGTGGCTCATTTCCATGATGGAAAGACCCTTGCCTTGCCAATCAAGAATTTCAGCTTGAGCTTTTTCTAAAACGGCAGTAGGTAATGCAGCAGGACCAGCACAGAAGTTGTACGCGCGCATGATTTTTCCTTTCAAAGTGAAACACAATAAAATGATGGCATTTAACCACAGATAGACGGGGCTTGCAGTAAATTCAACGGAAAAATTTCAATGTTGTCTCACCTTTACAGTCAAAAATTCAATCAAGATCAACACTCCAATTTTAACGAACCATAAGCCACATCCCCTACAGAAAGGTATCAGCCATTTATCTACGCCAAGGCAAATGCATTTATTTTGTGTAAAAATATCGCTAATCTATTGATATACATTTGCAAATTAAACAATTCAATAACTGAGTCAACATTCAGCATAACTAGATTATGCGTATAATGTGCAAAACATAGAAAAGAGTCGTGTCCATGCCACAAAGACTATCCAACATGCTTAACACACCGACCAACAAATTCTCATTGCGTATATCACTGCCATCAATCTTATCATTCAGCATGTTAGCTTTTAGTTTTGGCACTAACTCTACTGCTTTTGCAGCATCCATCAGCTACCAGCAAGCTGAACAAAATGTGTTACAAGATTCTTATAGCACACAAGCCACTCAAGCCTTGCAGCAAGCGTCAAAACTTGAAGCTGAAGCAGTAAAAGGCTTGGGGTTGCCTCGTGTCGATCTGAACGTACGTGCTTATGCCTTTCATAATGAGCTTGATATACCGCTTGGAGCACTCAAAAATAATTTAGAACAAACACTGTCTGATGGTGTAGCCACACAAATTGATCAATGGCAAAATTCAAACCCTAATTTAGGCGATTTAAGCGGTCTACAACAAGGTATTGATCAGACCATCCATCAAGGCGTAGGACTGATTCCAGACAGTTCACAGGTCACTTTAGAAGATCAAGTCATTCGCCCGAGCATTTCAGCAATGATGCCACTTTATACAGGTGGATTAACCTCAAGTGCAAAACAAATCGCCAACATTAAAGCCAAACGTAGCGAACTCAATACAAAACAACAGCAAGACCTACAACGCTTTGAATTGATTCAAGCCTATTTCAATGTTCAACTGCAACAGCAACTATTGAGCTCTAGTCAATATAATTTGCTGTCCATGCAAAAACATTACAACAATGCACTCAAGCTTGAACAACAAGGTTTTATCAGTAAAGGGCAACGCATGCAGTTTGAAGTGGCAAAAAACAATGCCCAGCGGAGTGAACAAGCGAGCCAATCCAATTTAAAAGCCAGTTTATTTCAACTGAATAATCTCTTACAAAGCAGCCAAATTACAGAATTAACCACACCATTGTTCATTAACAGTACACAAAATCAAGATTTGAATGCACTACTCAAATCGTATACAGATCACTCTGCTTTAGTACAGAAAATGCAAATGGATACGCAACTGGCTCAAGCCAATGTTAAGGTACAAAATGCCGCCAAAAAACCGCATATTTTTGCCTTCGGTGAATATAGTTTAGATGATAAAAACAACTGGATTATTGGTTTAGCCGCACAGTACAATCTGTTCTCAGGCATTGATAAAAATAAAAATGTCCAAGCAGCAGAGTTACAACGCTATGCTTCTGAATTGATGACAGCACGAACCAAGCAAGAAATTGAAAATGTAATTTATAAATCGTATAGCGAAGCCACCACAGCGCAGCAAAGTGATCAGCTATTGCAGCAAAATATAAAAGCAGCGCAAGAAAATTTACGTATACAAGAACTGTCCTTTAAAGAAGATATGGGTACCGCCACTCAGGTGATTGATGCACAAAACATGCTGAGTGCTCTAAAAGCAGAAACTGCACTCAATGCCTATAAATATGTCATGTCACTGGCAACATTATTACAGAGCCACGGTTCGATTGATCAATTTCAAACCTATCTTCTACAACCCAATACACGATTTATTCGTTAATTCTTTGATGAGAGCCATTTAATGAATCAAGATCAAAATCAGCCCGATCCACAAAAATCTGAAACAGTAGAAGATCAAATAGCGCCCTCACAAGATGAGTTAACAACAGAGCAACGAGAAGACCAAGCCCAGACTAAAATAAATCAGGATAATTCATCATCAGATACGACCGACACACATCAAAAGTCAAAAAGAATTAAAGTCCTCGGCACAGTAGCACTCATCCTAGTTTTGGGCGTAATTGCTTTTGGTCTTTGGAAAGCCTATCAACAACCTAAAACTGTTGATATTCAAGGCCGTGTTGAAGCTGAAACGCTTCATATAAGCACCAAAGTACCAAGCCGAATCGAAGAAATTTATGTGCATGATGGACAAAAAGTCACTAAAAACCAAGAACTCGTTCGACTGTACAGCCCAGAAGTTGATGCAAAAAAACAACAAGCTCTTGCCAGTTTACAAGCCGCTTTAGCACTACAATCCACCGCTGACCGTGGTTCTCAGGAAGAAAATATTGCCAGTTTGTATGCCAACTGGCAAGCGCTCAAAGCACAGCAAAACTTAGCGCAAACCACCTATCAACGTGGGGCTAACTTATACCAACAAGGTGTTATTTCACGCCAACGTCGTGATGAAATGCATGCTGCTGCTCAGTCTGCGACTCAAATGACAGAAGCGGCATATCAACAATATGAACGTGCACAGCGTGGCAGTACACCACAACAGAAAAGCTCAGCCGATGCACAAGTTCAAATTGCAAAAGCAGCAGTTGCAGAAGCGAATGCGCTTGAAGCCGAAACCAAACTACTCTCGCCAATTAATGGCACCGTATCTAAAACTTATGGTAAGCCCTCCGAGCTAGTAGCAATGGGTGTGCCGATTGTGAGTATTATTCAAGATCGCGAGCTTTGGGTGTCACTCAACGTTCGTGAAGACCAATATGCCAACATTTACCAAGCAAAACAAATTCAAGGCTTTATTCCAGCCTTAAACCTAAACGCCAACTTTGATATTAAAAGTATTGATGCCGAAGGTGAATTTGCAACCATTAAAACCACCCGTCAAACAGGGGGCTACGACATTCGCAGTTTTAAACTTCATTTAACCCCTACCCAAGACATTCCTGACTTAAAAGTCGGCATGAGTGTGCTGTTTAAAGTCAAAGAGAGCAAATAATGCTAATTGGGCTACTGCGGGAACTGAATTATTTACTTAAACATAAGTGGGATTTATGTTTAGTTACGCTTGCCCCACTGTTTATTATCGTGTTGTTTTCCAGCATGTTTGCCCAAGGCAAGCCTGAACATTTACCTATTGCAATTATTGACCAAGACCAAAGTGAACTGAGCCAAAATATACAGCGCTACTTAAGACTCAACCATACTTTAGATGTCGCCATCATCAGCGATCAAAACACAGAAGTCGAAAAGTTACTGAACCAAACCAAAATTTGGGGCTATGTCAGTATCCCCAATGGTGCCGAACAACGTTTTGTGCAAGCTAAAGATGCTGAAATCAGCATTGCCTATAACCAAAGTTACTTTAGTGTGGGTAACACCATTTCATCAGCCATGTTAGTCAGCACAGTTGAAGCCATGGCAGACTATGCTGGTGAAAGTTATTTAGAAAATATCACTCCTTACTTAGATATACCGACACCCCACGTTAAAGTTTCGACCTTATATAACCCAAACTTGAGTTATGAGTTCTATTTAGAACCCTTTATGATTCCTGCGATTTTGCATTTACTACTCTGTTGCTGTGTCGCATTCTCAGTTGGTCAGGAATTTAAGTTCCAGACAGCACAAAATTGGCTAAACAAACAATCGGCTTTTACAGCTATTCTTTCTAAAAACCTGACCTATGTACTCATTTTTAGTCTTTGGACATGGGCTTGGATGTTTTGGTTAATCGAAATTCGTGGTTGGTTTGTTGCAGGTCAACTTTGGTTGATCATGCTGGCACAGCTTTTATTTTATAGTGCCTATGCCTTAATCAGTAGCAGCATTGTTTTAGCCACCAATAATTTATCTAAAACCTTTGGTTTAATTGCGGTCTATGGAGGCTCATCACTCAGTTTTGCAGGAGTGACCCTCCCCTTAAATAACGCGCCACTGTTTACCAAATTCTGGGCCAATATTATCCCTTATACACCCTATGCCAAACTACAAACCGAACAATGGGTCATTGGTAGCCCAATCAGCTCATCACTGTTGCCTTTATTCATTCTGATCCTTTATGTGGTCTTTTACGCTGTGACCTCTGTCCTACTGCTCAAAAAACGGATCAAAGGAGTAGCGTCATGAAGTTATTTTTGCACTATTACCTCAAGACATTTAAAGACATCATTGCCAATCAGTCGATTCTAACCACACTCATCCTCTCAGTGATTTTTTATAGTGTTTTCTATCCGACTGCCTACAAAGCACAACAAGCAGAAGCTTTGCCCATTATAATTGTGGATGAAGAGCAAAGTATTGTGACGAATAACATTATTCAACAGGTTTCGCTCAGTCCAAATGTTGAAGTTAAAGCTGTCACAGGCAATTTCCTTGAAGCTGAGAACATGATTAAACAGCAGCAAGCCGATGGCATTTTGCTTTTACCTGAGAATCTTTCCAATAGTCTTCGGCATGGAGAAGTCGGTGGAATTGGACTATATCTCAGTGCAGCAAATTTTTTAAAAACCAAGCAAATTGGATTAGGGCTCGCGACCTCAATTGAAAATGCTGTACGCGAGCATGTGGAAAAATTTGGTAATATCGCGCACTTCTCACCCTCTATTTCTATTCATCAAACACCGCTGTTTAACACCATGTCGGGCTACGGCAGCTATATTTTTCCAGCGATAGCCCCGTTGATTATTCATCAAACCATCGTGCTTGGTTTAGGCATGTTATTGGCTGGATATCGCGAACAAAAATGGCGACCAACGACAACTGAGTTTTTTGCTATTTTTTCAGCCATTTTGACCATTGGTATGCTCGGTTGTTTATATCTATTCGGTTTTGTTTACTGGATCAATGACTACCCACATGGAGGGAATTTTAGCGGCATGCTACTGGCTGTACCGATTTTTATAGGCTGTATCGTGGCTTTAGGCATGTTGATTTCAACATTTTTCGATATGCCTGAGCGTGCAGGACATGTCATTGTATTTACGTCTATTCCGCTATTTCTACTCTCAGGTACAGCATGGCCACATGCTGCAATGCCAACATGGATACAATATTTAGGTCACATTTTACCTTCCACCCAAGGGATTCAAATGTTTATCCAACTCAACCAAATGGGTGTACCAACTGCTCTTGTTCTCCCCAAACTCCTATACCTATTTGTGTTTGGTCTGGTATGTTCAGGTCTTGCCTATTGGCGTCTAAGACACCGCTAAACACCGATGCCTCAAATACTCTAGTCTCAGTTGTTAATCCGTTGAAGCCCCATAAAGTTTCACGTCAAAACTACGAATTTTTGTACTTCCGCCTGCTTTGTCAAAACCAACATCATACTGAACTAGGTTTTTATTGCTATAAGCATATTCATACGTTACAGCATATAAGCTCGGTTTTGCTGTGGATTTCTCAATGTGTTTCGATACAATTTTTTGAGTCGTAATAGCTTGTTTAGGAATGGTTTTTGCGAACTTACGCATGTCTTTTTCATGAGTTTTAAATTCACGCTGTAACTCTGGCTCAAAATAAGTATAGAGCTGTGGAAAATCACCTCGAGTAAAAGCTTGATAGGCGTCTTGAGCCACTTTTTCCTGTACAGGACTCGGATTTGGAATTGAGTCTAATGCTTTTTGTCCCAATTTATCACAAGCTGTTAAAGCCAATGCACAGCCTAGTATCAATAATTTTAGCTTCATAATCTTTCCCAACAATCGCTGTATTGTTTGTATAAAAAAGGACGCCGAAGCGCCCTTTTCATTTTCATTCACTTATTCTTCATTTGGTGTATTCAAATCACTTGAATTCTCAGGTACTTCTAGATTTGTGTCATCAGCCACCGTTTCTTCAACAGTATCTAAAGACTCGTCTAAAATTTCCTCTTCATCTTCAACTGCTTCAATCGCCTCAACACCCACCAAGGTTTCATTTTCACCTAAACGAATGAGACGAACACCTTGAGCGTTACGACCAGTCTGCGCAACTTCAGAAGCACGGGTACGTACTAAAGTGCCACCATCAGAAATCAGCATCAATTCTTTGGTTTCATCAATCGCTACTGCACCCACAAGCTCGCCATTACGCTCAGAGGTCTTAATGGCGATTACGCCCTTACCACCACGTTTCTTGGTTGGGAAATCATCTACTGGTGTACGTTTACCATAGCCATTGGCAGAAGCACATAAAACTTCTCCAGTTTCAGGCACAACCACTAATGAAACAATACGACTAATAAAGTTTGCATCTGAATCATCTTCTTCCGAATCAGACTCTTCCACTTCATCCGCTTGAGCAGAACCAATGGTCACTCGCATACCACGGACACCTTTAGCAGAACGCCCCATTGCACGAACATCAGTTTCAGCAAAACGGATAGCTTTACCTTCGTTCGAGAACAACATGATTTGTTGCTCGCCATCGGTAATAGCTACACCAATTAAAGTATCTTCTTCATTGAGCTCAATTGCGCGTAAACCATTTGAACGAACATTACTAAACTGTTCAAGTTCAACACGTTTTACTGTACCAGATGCCGTTGCCATAAATACAAAGAAATTCTTACGCATTTTCTCTGCTAGATCAGCAAATTCCACCAACGTTTCATTGTCCAAATCCGATGTTGAAAGCTCAACACCTAACTCTTTCAATTGCTTACGCAGTGCATCAGATAGTTCATCCGCATCTTCTGCCAATTCATCAAATGACGCTTTCAGTGCTTCATAGTGCGCTTCAAAAACACTGTTTTCACGTAATGTCGCCACATTGCTACGAACAAAGTTTTTAAAGTCAGCTAAGCGCTCTTTAAATTTCTTCGGTGCATCAATCACAGGAAGAATCGCTGTAATCGTTTCATCTGCATCCAATGGAAGTAAGTTCACCATTGGGCGACCTTTTGAACCACGTGACGCTTGTGGCACCTCAAACACTTTCAGACGGTAAACTTTACCTACATCGGTGAAACACAGCACAGTTGCGTGGTTCGATGTCACAATCAGGTGTTGAATGTAATCATCTTCCTTCATTGATGTCGCAGACTTACCACGACCACCACGACGCTGCGCAGCATAATCTGACAGCGGTTGAGTTTTTGCATAACCTGTTTTAGAAACAGTCAATACGACTTGTTCCTCAGGGATTAAATCTTCACGAGAGAAGTCAATACGCGACTCAACAATTGCGGTACGACGCGCATCGCCATATTGTTGCAAAATTAAAGCTAACTCTTCTTTAATCACGCCCATCAATAAATTAAAGTCATTGAGAATCGCTGTAAGTTCAGCAATCTGACCTAAAATTTCAGTATATTCAGCTTGTAACTTGTCTTGTTCTAAACCAGTTAAACGGTGTAAACGAAGTTCAAGAATCGCACCCACTTGTGCAGGTGACAAACGATAAATCTGGCCGTCCAAACCAAACGGACGACTTGGATCCTCACCTTCAATTTCATCTGGACGTACAGAAACTGAACCTGCTTTTTCAAGCAATGCAATTACATTGCCTGCTGCCCATTCACCTGCTTGCAAACGCTCACGTGCTTCAGATGGATTTGCTGATGTCTTGATGGTTTCGATGATTGCATCAATATTTGCAAGTGCAACAGTCAAACCTTCTAAGATATGACCACGTTCACGTGCTTTGCGTAACTCATACATCGTACGACGTGTCACCACTTCTTGGCGATGACGAATAAATGCCGCAACAATGTCTTTCAAATTCATTAACTTTGGCTGACCATTATCTAGGCAGACCATGTTAATGCTGAATGAGTTTTCAAGCTGTGTATTTTGGAACAGATTATTCACCACAACTTCAGCGTTTTCACCACGCTTCAAGTCAATGGCAATACGCATACCCTCTTTATCAGATTCGTCACGTAGCTCTGAAATACCTTCAAGTTTTTTCTCTTTTACCAGTTCAGCAATACGCTCAATGGTTTTCGCTTTGTTGACTTGATACGGAATCTCGGTAAACACGATCGTGGTACGACCTGTTTTTGGGTCTTCCTCAAAATGGTATTTACCACGAATGTGCAAACGACCTTTACCCGTACGGTAAGCATCTACAATACCCGCTTTACCGTAAATAATGCCACCTGTAGGAAAATCTGGGCCCGAAATATATTCCATCAACCCTTCGATTGAAATATTTGGGTTTTCAGCATAAGCCAAACAAGCGTTCACCACTTCAGTCATGTTGTGTGGCGCCATATTGGTCGCCATACCCACAGCAATACCTGTCGTCCCATTAATTAATAAATTTGGAATACGCGTCGGCATGACTTGAGGAATACGCTCAGAACCGTCGTAGTTGTCTTCCCAATCCACCGTATCTTTTTCAAGATCGGCCAAGATTTCATGAGTCAACTTCCGCATACGCACTTCGGTATAACGCATCGCAGCTGCGCTATCACCATCGACCGAACCAAAGTTCCCCTGACCATCAACTAATTGATAACGCAAGCTAAAGTCTTGAGCCATACGAACGATGGTTTCATACACAGCAGAATCACCATGCGGGTGATATTTACCGATTACATCACCAACCACACGGGCAGACTTTTTATAAGCTTTGTTGTAGTCATTGCCCAATTCGTGCATTGCATAAAGCACACGACGATGAACAGGCTTTAGACCATCTCGAACATCGGGCAAAGCACGAGAAACAATCACGCTCATTGCATAGTCAAGATACGAGTTCTTGAGTTCATCCTCAATCGCAATCGGTCTGATTTCCGATACGCTCATGCATACTCCTTATTCTACAAACGTAAAGCCGCTTGCATTTATATGTCGTAAAACTTGCAAAATTATTAATTCAAAAGACTGAACTAAAAACTAAAATATAGCCGTAAATTATAGCATAAATACTCTGATTTTTGTGTCGCTTAGTCGTCGTTAATCTCGTTAATTTTCTTTAATTTAGGGGTTATTTTTTACACATGTATAGGATCTCATTTTCACGCTTACCTCTATTGTCTTTTGGCATCATATAAAAAGTAAAAAAGCCCTCATTTTTGAGGGCTTTAGATCATACATGTTGATAAAAGCTATTATTTTA
Organism: Acinetobacter sp. WCHAc060042; assembly: GCF_003231195.1. Classification (NCBI taxonomy): domain Bacteria; kingdom Pseudomonadati; phylum Pseudomonadota; class Gammaproteobacteria; order Moraxellales; family Moraxellaceae; genus Acinetobacter; species Acinetobacter sp. WCHAc060042. The sequence continues at coordinate 59,433 of NZ_QKVN01000010.1, read as the reverse complement.
ATACTTGCTTATCTTGCTGCATAATATTGAAAGCCATCATAAATAGACCAATAATCAAAGGAAACTCATACAGCTCTTCCATGAGGTCTTTATAAGCAACATAATGTAAGAAGATCCCACCATAAATACGACTATGCTCAATCCCATCTGAAATAATTAGCCCCATTAGAGTCATTAACATAGCCCATGCTGGAATAGCCACATGCTTCATTTTAAACGCAATCTCTTTTCGTAACGGCTTTGCAAACAACATAAACACAACAGAGCCGATTAGAATAATCGAGATACCTCGAAAATACATTTTAGGCACGTCTGGAAAGTAATCACGCCCCCAACTAATACTACGACCGAATAAAAGTAACCACCACAGCACAGACCATAGCCAAAAGTATTTTTTAGTCTCAGGCAGTTTCATCGGTTGCATATAGAAATAACTAATTGCTGCAAACGTCAACAAGAGTATAGCCTGAATATTTTCTACAGCACGAACAACGGCACCACCAATGAGTGGAAACTGAAAGTCTGCGAGAAAGGGAAAAAGTAAACACAAAAGAGTGATGATCAGAACAGACCAAGACACCCGAGTATCAATGAGCAAAACAGTGACCCCAAACTTAACAAAAGAGTTTTTGTATAAGTTAAGCTTAAAAATAGATGGCAAATAATATCACAAATACAAAAATGAGCTAACACACCAATCTTAAAGAATTCTTAATTTTGATCACATTTTACAAAATACAATGGTTTAAAACGACAAACTTAAATGAGGGACATCAGATCTTTTCACCTGAAAAAATACAACTCAATCCATAAAATGACAAATAGAAAATGCCCCTGTGAATGCAGTTAAATTTTAGTTTAACTGCCTACACAGGGGCACTTTTTTGAAACGGTTATTCGTGATTAGATTTTAGAAACCAACTCAGGAACAACGGTATTCAAATCACCTACCAACCAGTAATCTGCTACTGCATTGATTGGTGCTTCTTCATCTTTGTTGATCGCAACGATCACTTTAGAATCTTTCATACCTGCCAAGTGCTGAATCGCACCAGAGATACCTACAGCGATATACAGATCAGGTGCAACAATTTTACCTGTTTGACCCACTTGCATGTCGTTTGGAACGAAACCAGCGTCAACCGCAGCACGTGACGCACCTTGAGCAGCGCCCAATTTGTCAGCCAATGGATCAAGAACAGTATGGTAGTTCTCACCTGAACCCACACCACGACCACCTGAAACCACGATACGCGCAGCAGTTAATTCTGGGCGTTCAGATTTCACGATCTCTTCAGCAACAAACTTAGAGATAGCTGCATCTTTTGCATCACTTACAGCTTCAACCGCAGCAGAACCACCTTCAGCAGCGACAGGGTCAAATGCTGTACCACGTACAGTACCAACAATGATTGCTTCATCAGACTGAACTGTTGCAATCGCATTACCTGCGTAGATTGGACGTTTGAACGTGTTTGCAGATTCAACAGCGATGATGTCTGTGATCATGCTCACGTCAAGAAGTGCAGCTACACGTGGAAGAATATTCTTACCTGTTGTAGTTGATGCAGCCAATACGTGTTTGTAACCGCCTTTCGCGATGTCTGCAACCAAAGCAGCAACGTTTTCAGCCAATTGGTTTGCATAAACTGCGTTGTCAGCAAGTAATACCTTACTTACACCCGCAACTTTTGCAGCAGCATCAGCAACTGCTTGTGCGCCAGAACCTGCAACTAATACAGTGATATCACCACCGATTTTTTGAGCTGCAGCAACAACGTTTAAAGTTGCACCATTTAGTGCTTTGTTGTCGTGCTCAGCGATAACTAAAATACTCATGATTTTATCCTTCTGTATTAGATCACTTTCGCTTCATTTTTTAGTTTTTCTACAAGCTCGTCTACAGACTTCACTTGTACACCAGCTTTACGTTCAGCAGGTGCTTCAACTTTAACTGTTTTCAGTTTAGTTGTTGTCGTAACACCAAAATCAGCAGGCGACTTTGTATCAAGCGGTTTTTTACGCGCTTTCATGATGTTTGGAAGAGCTGCATAACGTGGCTCGTTCAAACGTAAGTCAGTCGTGATGATCGCTGGAAGTGCAAGTTCAACAGTTTGTAAACCACCGTCGATTTCACGCGTTACTTGTACTTTGTCGCCATCAACTTTAACTTCAGAAGCAAAAGTACCTTGACCTGCGCCTAGAAGTGCACCAAGCATTTGGCCCACTTGGTTAGAGTCATCATCAATTGCTTGCTTACCAAGAAGAATCAACTGAGGTTGTTCAGCGTCAACAACGCCTTTCAACACTTTCGCAATTTCTAAAGCACCCAGTTGGCTGTCATCAGCTTCAACCAAGATACCGCGGTCTGCACCAAGCGCCATTGCAGAACGAATCTGTTCTTGCGCTTCTTTAGGACCAATAGAAACAACAACGATTTCTGAAACAGTTCCTTTTTCTTTTAAGCGAACCGCTTCTTCCACTGCGATTTCACAGAATGGGTTAATTGACATTTTAACGTTTGTTAAGTCAACACCACTGTTGTCCGGCTTAACGCGAACTTTAACGTTGGCATCAACCACACGTTTTACAGCAACAAGAGCCTTCATGTAATCCTCGGCTGTTTTAGCAAATGTAAATGTTGAGAAAAGTTAGTTTAACTCTTCACTTAAATTTTTTTAGGTGCCCTATCTTGCAATGTGTACGGCATTTCGGTCAAGTCACAATTCATCAAAGAGCTGTAAAAATGCGTAATTTTAGCTGAACGTCGCGTTCATACTTTTTTATACGCAGTTTATTTGCACAAAATCATACATATATTAAGGATTGATTTTTATTATGTTTTTATTTGATTTGTATTATTGGCAGATCTGATTTCTTTTCTGCGAATTTGCTTCAACTACGAGTTATTGACTGTCTGTTCACATCTTTGTCTTGGTGTTGAAATTTGTCATTTAAGATAGAAATGCTTTCAAGTAAATTAAAGTCACACTCTCTGCATTTCCACATCACATCATATAAGCTATTTATGACGCTTTATTGAAAGCGCAATTAAAAAAAAAGCATGTCATTCAGACATGCTTTTGATCTCAGCTTAGTTCACAATGAGCCATGTTGCAGCCAAAGCCAACAAACTTCCAGAAGTGCCATCAATCCATTTTTGTTTACGCGCATCTATTTGAGACTTCTGTGTGATTTTTGCAAAAACAAAGCTCAAACTACAGTACACCACAAAAATCATCGCAATAAACAGCAAAGAAAGGATCAGGCCTTGGCTAACTGTATGACCTGACTTATCTATAAATTGCGGTAAAATTGCAAAGTAAATCAACATTCCCTTAGGGTTTAATAGCGCGGTAAAAAAGCCTTTTTTGATTGGATTACGTTCCACTTGACGTTCCAGTTGCAGTTTTTTGCTACTATACACTGACTTTAATAAACCAAAGGCCAAATACAATAAATAGCCAATTCCTAACCAACGAATAGTTTCAAACAAAACAGGAAACGATACAATAATGGCTGCAATCCCCAAAGCCACTAAAATGGAATGGAGTAAGTAGCCTGTACACACACCAACTGTTGCCATCATGCCTGCTTTTGCATCTTTGCCCATAACTTGAGACAAAATAAATAACATATCTGGCCCAGGTGTAAAAATCAGCGGCAGCACTGTGAGTGCAAAGAGTACATATACAGACATTTCCTTTCCCCTTTCATGTTTTAGAAAGTGAAAATTAGTATGTGCGAAATATTACAAAATTGGCTTTCAATTTATTCTATAATAAAACGTATTTTTCAAATTATATTCTAAGATATGAAACAATCACCAAAGTCTGTGCGTATAAAACTTGATCGTATTGATAAAAATATCATTCGCTATTTGCAAGACAATGGCCGTATTCAAAATAATGACCTAGCCCGTGAAATTGGCCTTTCACCCTCGTCGTGTTTAAGACGTGTCAAACTTTTAGAAGAAGCAGGTGTCATTCAAAACTATACAACTGTGGTCGACCCGCAAAAAATTGGTCTGCAATTGATTCTGTTTTCACGTATTTGGTTGGTGGGACAGGATGCGGAAACCATTGATACTTTTATTGAGGCAATGAAAGAACTCCCTCAAGTTATGGAATGCTACATTATTTTAGGAGAATGCGATGCAATGCTGAAAGTCGTGGTACCTGATTTAGAAAGCTATCGCAAGTTCCAATCGACACATTTAACTAAAAAGAATGGCATTACCAGTGTCAAAACAGACCTGCCTAGCCAAATTATTAAGCAAAGTTTTCAACTCCCGCTTGATGAAATTTGATGACCAGGTCAAAACCTTTTAGCATTGAAACTCAGCGTTTACGCTGAAGATCATGGCATGCAAATGATTTTGATGCGTTTGCAAAGTTAAATGCCGATGCCCAAGTGATAGGATATTTTCCAAGTCCGCTCACGCAAACATTTCAACAATTCATCAATCAAAATGGTTGGGCTTTTGAGCGGTTGAATTGAAGTACAAGCGAAAGTTTATTGGATATACAGGTTTACACATTCAACCTGAACGCTTTGATTTTCACCTTGTATTGAAATCAGTTGACGATTTGATCCAAAGTTTTGGCATCAAGGTTATGCAACTGAAGCGGCACAGGCTTGCTTATTTTTTGCTTTTTCTATTTTAAAATTAAATGAAATCGTTGCCTTTACCGCAGTTCAGAACATAGCTTCTGAAGCCGTGATGAAACGTCTGGCCATGCAATATCGTGGCTATTTTAATCATCCAAAACTCGATCAAAACAGCCCGCTATTTGAGCATACACTCTATAGCATTAAGCCAACTGACTTTCTAAAAAATCACGATGAATATGACTTAAATCAATCAATTCATATTGTTCAAGATTAAAAATTTTCCAGACTTCAAGAAAGTCCTCTTTCAAATCAATGCTATTTGATGGCTGAGTTGTTGCTTGCCACTGTAAGTCAGAAATCCAAAGATAATATTGTCCAGTTTCTGGATTGAACGCCTGAACTTTACCCGCAGCATTAACCCCTTGAACAAATGCATTTTCAGGCAGTACTGGCTCAATATTGGCTAAACTAATTTCAACAAAGTGTTTAACTTGACGTAGTCCATAACCCGCAAAAATATCTTTTTGCGCTGAACTAAGTTGATCATACTTTGCTTGTATATCTGAAATCATCTACTGACCTATATTCACACTTGTCATTTTCAATATAAGCTTAAAGTCACCATTTTTCTGAACAGGGAACAACAAGCCAATCCTATTTTTAAGTTTATACTCTAATTTTTGCTAAATGATTATTCTACAAAAGTTCATAATAGTGTTTTTTCGAGTTAAGCGCAGTCACCAAATGGGTTTATTTCAATGATTACAAAGCAAAAATAATGCCGAATTTTTTTATTAATATTCTGCTTTTTTGTATTACTTTATTCTTAGCTCACTTAAATCAACTTTTGGCTGAAAACATTCAACGAAATATTACCAAACTTTTGTGACTGTATTTTTAAAAAACCAATGCACTAATTTTTAGATTTCTGCTGTGCTCTGGGATGCGTCTGGTCATACACCTGCGCTAGGCGGTCAAAATCAACATGCGTATAAATTTGTGTAGTACTTAAATTACTATGCCCTAACATTTCCTGCACCGCGCGTAAGTCACCACTATTTGACAGCATGTGACTGGCAAAACAGTGCCTGAGTAAGTGCGGATGCAGATCAATATTTACCCCTGCACGCTGTGCTTGAAACTTGACCCGATTTTCAATCTGGCGCATCCCCAAAGGATTGCCCTTTTGTGTAATAAAAACTTGTGCATCAGGAACAAAGTCCCCATTCCACAGTGGATAAATGCTTAGCCATTTCATCACTGCCTCTTTGGCTTTAGAACCAAATGGCACGACTCTAGTTTTATTCCCTTTACCTGTAATACGTAGTAACTGTCGATTGAAATCAATATCTTTAATTCTTAAGCCTTGTACTTCTGCTAGGCGTAATCCACTGGCATAGAGCAACTCAAGCAATGCTTTGTCGCGGTACCACATTTGCTGTTCGACTTCTTTTTCAGGTAAAGCCTGATCCAAAATTTGATTGATGGTTTCAATATCGACCAAGCCCGGTAAAGGACGTGGTTTACGTTTAAGCTGAAAGTCATCGCTAGGATTAAAAGCCAAATATTGCCCTTGCTCAGCCCATTTCATAAATTGACGAATCGCAGACAACATCCGCTGTAAACTGCTAGAACTAAGTTGTTGATGTTCAACTTTTTGTGCCACATATTCACGCAAATCGGTTGCTTCAACATCATTAAGTTGAAGTTTTTTCTGCCCACAGAACAGTAAAAAATCAGACACATCACGCTCATAAGCCTGCAAAGTATGCGCAGACTGGTTTTGTATTTCTCGTTGTTTTAACCACATCGCGAGCAGTTGTATGGGCTCAAAGGTCACAAATCGCCTCTATTGTTCAGTCAAATAAAGAATGCTTATATTTTGCATAGTAACACTGTCTAAGCTTTTTAGATGTGTCTTTCATTTTGCATAAAAAAAGCACTGACGAATCAGTGCTTCTTATGTGAGTCTCAATTAGTTTTGGTAATAACTCAGATCAATACGTCCTTCGTAGACATTTGCGGTTGGACCTGTCATCCAAACCACATTACCGTCACGCCATTCGATATGTAACTTACCACCAGCTAGCTCGATCTCAACTGATGGTGCCAGTAAGCCACGGCGCATACCAGAAACTGCTGCGGCGCATGCCCCTGTACCACATGCAAGTGTTTCGCCTACACCACGCTCGAACACACGCAAACGCGCATGTTTTTCATCAATAATCTGCATAAAACCAGCATTGACACGTTGTGGAAAACGCTCATGTGACTCCACCTGAGGACCAATCCTTGCAACATCAGCTCTAATCACATCAGGAACAATAGTGACTGCATGCGGATTACCCATGTTAACCACATCAATTGTAAGCTGTTCATCATTTGCCAAAGCAATGTCATACAAAGCTTCAGGCGCATCCGCAATAAATGGAATTTCCTGCGGCAAGAATTTTGGATAGCCCATATTTACACGTACCCAGCCATTTTGACCGAGTTCAGGCTCTACAATTCCAGCCTTTGTTTGCACTTTAATCTTGGTCTTTGTAGTGAGCTGACGCTCATGTACAAAACGTGCAAAGCAGCGAACCCCGTTACCACACTGTTCAACTTCAGAACCATCGGCATTAAAAATGCGATATTTGAAGTCAACATTGGGTAAGTCAGGTGGTTCAACAATCAAAAGCTGATCAAACCCGATGCCAAAATGACGGTCAGCCAAACGTTGAATCGTTACCGTATCCAAAAAAGCTCTTTGGCTAATGAGGTCAACCACCATAAAGTCATTGCCTAGACCATGCATTTTGGTAAATTCTAAAAACATCTGCATTATCCTTCAGGCAATAAACGTTCTTTATCCCAAAGTGACTCAATGGTTTCACGCTCACGAATCAAATGCGCTTGATCACCATCCACCATCACCTCAGCAGCTCTGCCACGACTGTTATAGTTTGAGCTCATGGCAAAACCATAGGCTCCAGCACCCAATACAGCAAGCAGGTCATTTTCTTTCAGTGCAAGCATGCGCTCTTTACCTAAGAAGTCACCCGTTTCACAAATCGCACCAACCACATCCCACTCTTGTTCCTCAACATCCGAACGAGGTGTAACGGGCTGAATATCCATCCACGCCTCATACAACGCAGGACGAATCAAGTCATTCATAGCGGCATCAATAATGGCAAAGTTACGATGCACAGTCGGCTTCAATAAATCAACTTTGGTCAGTAACACACCTGCATTTGCAGAAATACTACGTCCTGGCTCCATATACACTTTCAAACCTAATTTTTCTAAAGCAGGCTTCATTGCATTGGCATATTCAAACACAGTTGGTGGGACTTCATCTTTATAAGTCACGCCTAAACCACCACCAATGTCGATATGTTTCAACTGAATGCCCATCGCTTTCAGATGATTGATCATTAAAATCATACGATCTAAGGCATCAACAAAAGGTTGTGTCTCAGTCAACTGTGAACCAATATGGCAGTCAATTCCAATAATCTCTAAATTCGGTAGGGTTGCAGCATAGGCATAGGTTTCAAAGACCGCATCAGACGGAATTCCAAATTTATTTTCTTTCAAGCCTGTTGAAATATAAGGATGCGTTTTCGCATCTACATCTGGATTGACGCGCAGTGAAATCGGTGCTTTTTTGCCGAGCTTGGCTGCAACTTTTTGAATCCGATCCAACTCTGCATAAGACTCGACATTGAAGCATGCAATACCCACTTCTAAGGCTTTTTGAACGTCTGCTTCAGTTTTACCTAAACCCGAAAATACGATTTTAGAAGCATCACCGCCAGCTTTTAGCACTCGAGCCAGTTCCCCACCCGTCACAATGTCAAAACCGGCACCCAGCTTCGCAAGAACATTCAATACTGCAATGTTTGAGTTCGACTTGACCGCAAAGCAAATTTGATGATCAATAAAATCAAAAGCACGATCCATTTCTGTGTAATGCTTTTCAAAAGTGGCCTTTGAATAAACATACAGTGGCGTACCAAATTGCTGCGCAAGCTGTTGCAGTGAGCATTGCTCGGCCTGCAAAACCCCATGATTGCGGGTAAAACTCATGAATGTATCCTTTCTATGAAGCGTTTAAGGGATTAAGGTTGATTGGTTTCAACTAAAGGTGCAGCAAACTCTTGCTTAACGGATGTTGAGTCTTCCTTTTGTGCAACTGGTTTTTCAGCGGCATCTTTATAAAGCAAATATTTTGCCCGTTTGTCGTAGTTTGGATCATTTGGCATATGTAATGCACCAGATTGACCACAACCAATGAATGCAGTACTCATCACCAAGACACTGATGCAGCAAATGACAGAACGCATCTGACCACCTATTTAATATTTTGAAGAAGTATAACCTGATCAAGAGACATGACCAAACCACTAAGCGCTAAAGATTATAGTGTGTGAAAAAAAAACACCAGTTAAAGACTGGTGTTTTTCTCAATCACAGTGATTATTTATTTTTCGGTTTGTAAAAACCAAAATAACCAATAATTAAAATAATGAACCAAATTGGGCTCACCATTAAAGCTTTCATGGTGTCGGCTTCTAAAGACAGCACATAAATCACGCCAATGAAGAAAATAATCACAAACCAACAGGTAAATAAACCGCCTGGTAGTTTAAAGGTTGATTTTGCATGTAATTCTGGACGAGTTTTATAGTAAACAATGTAGCTCCAGATAATCATAATCCAAACACAGATAAACAAAATCGTCGAAAGTGTGGTTGCCAAAGTAAAGGCTTCGACTGTATTTGGAACAAAATATTGAAGCGCCGCACCCAACAATAAACACACTGCGGAAAAATATAGTGCATTTGCAGGAACAGCACGTTTGTTTAAATGACCAAATGCTTTTGGACCTTGCTCTTCACGTGACAAACCAAACAGCATACGTGAAGTAGAAAACACACCACTATTCATAGATGACATGACTGAAGATAACACCACCAAGTTCATGATGATGGCAGCAGCAGCAATCCCCGCTTGACTAAACAAGTTTACAAATGGAGAAACTGTAGGATCAATTCTGTTCCATGGGGTCACAGACATCACAATCACTAAAGCCAATACATAGAAAATGATGATACGAATTGGAATCGAGTTGACTGCTTTAGGCAAATTCTTTTCAGGATCTTTGGTTTCAGCAGCGGTCGTACCTACCAATTCCACCCCAACAAAGGCAAAAATAGCGATTTGGAAACCAGCAAGGAAGCCCGTCACGCCTGTAGGAAAAATCCCACCATGTGACCAAAGATGCGTAAAGGATGCAACTTCACCTGTAGTTGACGTAAATCCGGTGAAGATCATCCACAAACCTACAGCGATGAGCACAACAATTGCAATAATTTTGATCAATGCAAACCAAAATTCAAGCTCACCAAACAACTTCACTGTCACCAAGTTTAAACCCATGATGAAGACAATGGCGGCAATACTGATCATCACCCCTTCACCTGGAGTGAAAGGCAAGCCTCCATTAAAGAACTGCAGGTAATAAATAATGGCTGATAAGTCAGCAATACCAATCGTGATCCAACATAACCAGTATGTCCAGCCGACAAAATAACCTGCCCACGGCCCAATCAAATCCGTTGAAAAGTCAATAAATGACTTATATTTCAGGTTCGATAGCAGTAATTCGCCAAGCGCACGCATGACCAAAAACACCATAAAACCAATAATCATGTAGATGATGAGAATAGACGGCCCAGCAAGGCTAATGGTCTTCCCCGACCCCATAAAGAGACCTGTACCAATTGCACCGCCAATCGCAATGAGTTGTAAATGCCTATTGGACAAACTCCGTTTTAAATCGCCTTGTTCAGAGGTCGATTCTGTATTTTCTAAACTCATTCTTGATGTCATCTTATATATCCAACCGCCAAAATTACCCGAAAAAAACACAAAAATAAAAACAAAATTGCATTAATCTATTTTTTCAACATATTTTGAAAAGTTAATTAATTTTTCTTATATTTCCCTTGGAATGAATCATGCTCCAAGGGCTGTTCAGAAAAAACTCTCAAAATACTTGTCAACAAGTAAATTCCATGCAACAAATAGACCAAGACTAAAAAGACAAGAAATCGTGCAGGATGCATGACAATGGCATATCAATTGCTAAATAAAACTCAAAATTTTTATAAAAATTCAAGTTTTAAAACATAAGAGGATCAAAAGAAAAATGAATACAGAAAATTTACAAACGTTTATGGAAATGATTAGTGGCTGGGTTTGGGGGCCCTACATGCTGGTCCTCATTGTTGGGACAGGTATATTTCTTACCCTTCGTTTATTTTTTTGGCAAATTCGCATGTTGCCTCTAGCCTTTAAACAAGTCTTTGGAAAACATGAAGATGCCAAATCACATACAGGAGACATCTCTCATTTTGCGTCATTGATGACCGCACTATCAGCCACAATTGGCACAGGTAACATTGCAGGTGTGGCAACAGCATGTGTTTTAGGTGGCCCTGGCGCTGTGTTTTGGATGTGGATGACTGCGCTGTTCGGTATGGCCACCAAATATGGTGAAGGTGTACTGGCCGTAAAATACCGCATCAAAAATGAAAAAGGCGAAATGTCGGGTGGTCCAATGTACTACATCGAACGCGGCTTAAAATGGAAATGGTTGGCCCTAATTTTCGCTCTGTTTGGTACATTGGCTTCATTTGGTATTGGTAGTTCCGTACAGTCTAACACCGTTGCACTGGCGATAGAAAACAGCACAGGAGTTGCAACATGGATCACAGGCATCGTCATTACTGTATTTTCTGCATTAGTGATTTTAGGCGGAATTAAGTCTATTTCCAAAGCAGCTTCTTTCATTGTTCCCATCATGGCTATCGGTTATGTCCTCGGCGGTCTGATCATTATCTTTAACCATCTTGAGTTGGTTATGCCTGCACTTGAGCTAATTTTCCGTGATGCCTTTACTGGTGAAGCGGTAGCGGGTGGTGCAATTGGTGCGGTGATTCGTTACGGTGTCGCACGTGGCGTCTTCTCAAATGAAGCAGGTATGGGCTCAGCACCCATTGCCGCTGCTGCTGCAAAAACAGATCACCCTGCACGTCAAGGTTTGGTCTCTATGACAGGTACTTTCATTGACACTATTATTGTTTGTAGTATTACTGGGATTGTATTGGTCATGGGCTTTATCATGGCTGGCAATAGCTTTGGAGGCGAAACAGGCGCAGTTTTAACCACCCATGTTTTCGATAGGTTACTTCCTGGAGTCGGTGGTTGGATCGTGACTTTTGGTATTGTGTTCTTTGCTTATTCGACCATTTTAGGTTGGTGTTACTACGGTGAAAAATGCTGTACTTATTTACTCGGTGAAAAGTATGTCCTCTTGTACCGTCTTATTTACATCGCATCTGTTTTCATTGGCTGTGTTGCATCGCTTGATCTCGTGTGGTTATTTGCCGATACCTTTAATGGTTTGATGGCGGTTCCAAACTTAATTGCATTGTTATTACTCTCAACTGTCATTGTGAAAGAATCCCGTGACTTTGTGGCAAAAAGAAAATCAGGTGAGTTGTACTAAACCTATTCCAAAATTTCATTTTAAGTCTATACGTCAAAGTCACCTTCGGGTGGCTTTTTGATTTTGAGCATTCATTTCAAATCCAATCCTCTGTATGCTGTGAAGCAGTCTAATCTTCAAATAGTGCACCCAATCGAGCATGGCAAAAGTAAAAAGTGTATATCGTTGCGAACAATGTGGCGCAGATCACCCAAAATGGGCAGGCCAATGTTCAGAATGTGGTGAATGGAACAGCTTAAATGAAGTCAGTATTGCCCCTGCTGTCAGCCATCGCGCACAGCCTAAAATGGGCGGGGGGTATGCAGGTCAAGCTGCAGCAATTACCACATTAAACCAAATTTCAGTTTCGCATGAAACACGCCTAGCAACAGGGATAGGCGAATTTGATCGGGTGTTAGGGGGGGGCTTGGTTACAGGTTCTGTCGTCCTGATCGGGGGGGATCCTGGGATTGGTAAATCGACCATTTTACTGCAAACAGCGACCCATATGGCGGCAGCCAATAGCGCAGCATTGTATGTCACAGGTGAAGAATCACTCTCTCAAGTTGCTTTACGTGCAAGCCGCCTCGACCTACCAACAGATAAACTCAAAGTTATGGCAGAAACCTGTGTTGAGCGTATTTGTGAAGTACTCGCACATGAGCGCCCTGCTGTGGCTATTTTGGATTCGATCCAAACGCTTTACACCGAGACGCTCCAATCCGCACCGGGTGGTGTATCTCAAATTCGAGAATCTGCAGCCTTACTGACACGTTTTGCTAAAAATAGTGGAACCGCACTGTTTATTGTGGGGCATGTAACCAAAGAAGGTTCACTGGCTGGCCCTCGCGTACTTGAGCATATGGTGGACTGCGTGTTGTATTTTGAGGGCCAATCCGACTCCCGTTACCGAATGATTCGTGCCGTTAAAAACCGTTTTGGTGCAGTCAATGAACTCGGTGTTTTTGGCATGACAGATAAAGGCTTAAGAGAAGTAGCGAATCCATCGGCAATTTTTTTAAGCCGTTATGATGAGGCGATTCCCGGTTCAATCGTGATGATTAGCCGTGAAGGTACTCGCCCACTCTTGGTCGAAGTGCAAGCTTTGGTGGATGATGCGCATGGTCAACCACGTCGGGTCGCTTTAGGCTTAGAACAAAACCGTTTAAATATGCTTTTGGCAGTCATGCATCGTCATGGTGGCGTGCAAACATCTGGACAAGATGTTTACGTGAACGTGGTTGGAGGGTTAAAGATCACCGAAACAGGCTCTGATTTAGCCGTCTTATTGGCCTGTGCCTCTAGTCTTCGAGCGAAAGCCTTGCCACAACAGTTAGCTGTTTTTGGTGAAGTCGGACTCTCAGGTGAAATTCGCCCTGTTCCTAATGGTCAAGAACGTTTAAAAGAAGCCATTAAACATGGATTTAAGTACATTATTCTGCCTCGTGGTAATGCACCACAAAAAGATATTGCAGGTGTTACCGTCATTTCAGTTGCACGCTTACATGAAGCTTTAACCGAAGCAATGAGCTTAAGTGATGAACTCAACTAAAATATACACGTTTTTTATTGAAATTTAGGATAAAAGACTGCATAAAGGTAGAGTCAATATTTATTTTTTATAGAGTAGGAAAATTTGATGGAAGTTCGACAGCGTGGCTTGATTGCTGGTTTATTAACAGCGGCTCTTTTAGTTGCACCTTTAGCTGCAGAAGCTAAACGTGCAGGTGGTGGTAAAAGCCACGGCATGAGCCGTCAAGCTGCACCAACTCAGTCTTATCAACAACCTCGTCAAGCAACTCCAGCTCAACAACCTACTGCGCCTGCAACGGCTCCAGCTAAATCTGGCCCAGGCGTAGGGGGTATGGTTGCAGCAGGTGTGGCGGGTGCTGCAATTGGTGCTGTTGCTGCAAATGCATTGGCAGATGACAATTCTGCTTCTCAAGCGCAAGCACAGGAAGAAAAAGGCGGCATTCCAAGTTGGATTTGGATTTTACTTGCCGCTGCTGTTGCTTTCTTCATTTTCCGTAAAATGGGAGCAAAAAAAAAAGTAGCGGCTAATCCTTATGCGCCAAACAGTGGTTCTAATCAATCACCGTTTGGCCAACAAGCTGCACCACGTACATCTAACGACAGTACCAACATCTTTGGTCAATCCGTAGGTGGCTCAACTGCTGCTCCGCAGAACAATGCACCTTTTGGCGCAGCATATACCAACAGTGGCAGTCAGCTTCCTGATGGTACAGAGCCCGCTGCGTTCTTACGTATCGCGCGTCAACGTTTTAACCATATTCAATCTATGAATACAGCAAGTAACATTTCTGAGATTCAGCGTTATTTAACACCAGATCTTTATCAGTCTATGTATCAAGATATCATGGCAAATCAAGATCAAGATGTAGCTGAATTTTCAAACCTGAATGCGATGGTTGCAGATTCTGCAACTAAAAATGGTCAATACGTAGTAAGTGTACGTTTTACGGGTACAGTAAGTGAAGATCTTAACAGCTTACCTCAGCCGTTTACTGAAGTTTGGCATTTTGTAAAACCTGCGGGTTCTAGCCAAGACTGGTTAGTTGCAGGTATCCAACAAGAAGCTTAATTTTTAAATAAAAAAATAGCGACTTCGGTCGCTATTTTTTTACGCATCGTATCTCTAAAACAGGCTTGTCGATTCAAAACACCCTCCAACTTCACTTATATAAAACACCTCATAAATAGCAATTCTTCAGAGACTGTTCTATCTAAAAATCGAGCCATAATTGCCTATAACGGAAACCATCCGCTGTACTAACAAACTGAATTCGATGAAGAATATATTTAGAAAAGGCATCTGTAACCTAAATATCTCCAAACTGTAACGTAGCTCAAGACACACAAAGGGATTCGTTTATACTCAAATATAGTTTTAGCCTTACCGTATGGCGAAGATGATTCATCATCATGATAAGTTGTTAAAATTTCAGCTAAATCCAATAAAGCTAATGATAAATTGCATGAAAATTCGATAAGTCTCCACCCAGACAATTTTTCAAAGAACTTGAATTAATATTTCAGTCAACTGCAAGTAAATAGACTGCTCTGTCTGTCACAGGCTCGTATAGATTTCACTATAAATTGCAGAAAGTATCCAAAGCATCTCGATCTTGTTAAGGACAACTCATACAAAATGACATAAAAAGTCAGTAAGTGTCTTCGATTCCTTAACTCTAAATAACCAAATGATTCTTAAGCCCAGAACCTATACCCACCCGCAACTTTAATTACATTGATTCATAGCATCCATAAAAAATGCCTCTGAGTACAGAGGCATTCTAGTTTTATGATTTACAGTATTATTCTGGTAAGGGGATAAACTGTGAATCTTGACTTTGCTCTTTTCTTTCCCCCACGACCACAGCAACATTCATTGGTTTTCCATCACGCTCAATCGAGATTTGAATGGTGCTATTGGGAGCTTGTAACGCAACAAAGTTAATTAAATGTGAAGTTGAAGTAATCACCTCTTCATTTACTTTAATAATTTTATCGCCTTTCTTTAAACCAGCATTTGCAGCTGGGCCATTTTTCAATACGTCCGCTACAACCACACCTGGTCCTTTCGGCTCTAAAATATTCACTTGCTCGACAGGAAGTAAGCTAATACCTAACCAGCCACGAACAACACGACCATCTTTGAGAATAGAATTTAGTACCTGTTGACAAATTTTTGCAGGAATCGCAAAACCAATGCCTAAAGAACCGCCAGATTGCGAGAAAATTGCGGTATTGACCCCGATTAAATTCCCTGCAACATCAATCAGCGCGCCACCTGAGTTACCTGGGTTAATCGCAGCATCGGTTTGAATGAAATCTTCATAGGTATTAATGCCTAAATCAGAACGCCCAGTTGCCGACACAATCCCCTGAGTTACTGTTTGACCCACACCAAAGGGATTACCAATCGCCAATACAACATCACCGACTTCATTACCACTCAACTTAAACGGTAAGACAGGCAAATCGGATAGTTCTATTTTAATCACAGCCAAATCCGTATCAGGATCTGTACCAATCACCTTTGCCACTGCACGGCGGCCATCATTCAGTGCGACCACAATTTGATCTGCTTGAGCAATCACATGGTTATTTGTCAAAATATAACCATCTGGGCGAACAATTACTCCAGACCCCAAACTGTTTTCATTTTTATTTTGACTAAACTGATCTGGAATTTGATTACCAAAAAACTCACGGAATGCAGGATCATTAAGTAGAGGATGATCGAGTTGTTTAACTTTCTGTGTAGTAAAAATATTCACCACTGCTGGCGCAGCCACTTTTACCGCAGCACTATAAGAAACCACCCCACCGGTACGCGTCGTATTAATTAAAGGTTCGACCTTTTCAGCAGGCATTTTGATACCGTCCGAAGCTACAGGCGCTTTTGGTTTTTGATACTGCTGCCACGCAAAAAATCCAGCAATGACTAAAATGAGTAATACCCAAGGTAACCAGGAAAAAGTCCTGCGCACGATTTCACCCTCTAAAATGTTTTAATTCATTGATGACTAAGTAATTTATGCCTATTGTAAAGCGAAATTCAACCTCTAGCACAAAAATAAGCAAGAGTTTTGTCATGCTTTAGTTACAATAAACAATAAGTTCCGATCTAATCAATTTAAATGAGTTTTTAAGTCGATATGGCAAAATTAAAAGACATTATCCAATGGTGTGACCAAACCTTAAAATCTCCCGAATTTAAGGACTATGCACCCAATGGTCTGCAGATTGAGGGTAGGGCTGAAGTGCGTAAAATTTTAGCTGCGGTGACAGCATCACAAGATGCGATTGATGCTGCGGTTCGAGAAAATGCGGATCTGTTACTGGTGCACCATGGCTATTTTTGGAAAGGTGAAGCTTACCCTATCACAGGGATGCGCGGTAAACGTATTAAGAGCCTCATTCAGCATGATCTTTCTTTAGTTGCGTATCACCTTCCACTCGATAGCCATCCAAGTCTTGGAAACAATGCAGCGATTGCTGATTTGCTCGATCTAGAACAGATTGAAGCGCTTGACCCCTCTGAACGTCATCCTATTGGCAATATCGGTTATTTAAAACAACCGATGCCTGTGGAAGACTTTAAACAATTCATTTCTGAGAAATTAAAGTTTGATGTGACCCATCTTCCTGCAGACAAGACCATGATCAAAAAAGTCGGTTTTTGTACTGGTGGTGCGCAAGATTTTATTGTCAAAGCCGCTGAACAAGGCTGTGATGCCTATATTTCAGGTGAAGTCAGTGAACGTACTTTCTATGAAGCCAAAGAACTCGATGTGCATTACTTTGCTTGCGGACACCATGCGACTGAGCGCTATGGCGTACAACGATTAGGTCAAGCCCTTGCAGCACAATTTGATGTTGAGTATGTTTATTTCGAATTAAATAACCCGATTTAAGCAATCACTGGGATGAAGCTCTTTTCATCCCACTCTCCCATAAGCTTTTACTGACCATATCAGCCCAAACCATAATTTAAACAAGCCATTAATTTAAAATACTATTTTCAATATTTTTATTCTTGTATCAGAGCATAGCATCAACTCAAAAAATCATTGTTTCATATACGCTTAAGATTCAAACGAATATGAATCATAAAATTTATTTCAATTCATACCATAAAATTGTAAATAATAAACATATTGATTCTCATTTACTTTTAAGCGGATAATAAAACTGCTTTGAAAAACATCCATAAACAATTTTGAATGATTAAAGGAATCAAACACATGGCATATTCTTTACCCACTCTTCCTTATGCATACGATGCGCTCGAACCTAATATTGATACAAAAACGATGGAAATTCACCACAGTAAACACCACCAAACTTATATCAATAACATTAATGGCGCGATTGCAGGCACAGAATGGGAGAAACTTTCAGTAGAGGAACTGGTTGCAAAAGTGAATGATGTTCCTACTGATCTTAAAAATATGGTGATCAATAATGCAGGTGGTCATGCCAACCACTCACTGTTTTGGACCGTCATGAGTCCACAAGGCGGTGGACAACCTACAGGAGCTGTGGCAACGGCTATTGATGAGCAACTCGATGGTTTTGATGCGTTTAAAGATGCATTTACCAAAGCAGCGATTAGCCGTTTTGGCAGTGGCTGGGCATGGCTGAGCGTGACCCCTACAAACAAACTCATTGTTGAAAGTAGTGCAAATCAGGACTCCCCGATTATGTGGGGGCATACCCCCATTCTCGGTTTAGATGTATGGGAACATGCCTATTATCTGAAATATCAGAACCGTCGTCCTGAATATATCAATGCCTTTTATAATGTGGTCGATTGGGATGAAGTTAATCGTCGTTATGATATGGCTCTACAATCTAAAGATTAGTTATTGATCGCAGTCTATTCAGATCAGTAAACCCATTAAAGTAGCTTAGAGCCTGCTCAAATGCACATATTTCGTGCAAAAGGCTCTAACTACATCTTGTGTATCCGATATGTCTCCTTGCGAAAATTTTTGCATATTTTGTGTATTAAAAGACTGCCCTATTGTCTCTAGAATCATTTACAATAAATGCACTTAAAGTAAAACCCAGCAAATTTGCAAGGAATGAAACATGACAACCATTACTTTACCTGCACTTCCATATGGCTACGAAGATCTTGCTCCGCATATCAGCAAAGAAACTTTAGAATTCCACCACGACAAACACCACAATACTTACGTTGTTAACCTAAACAACCTAATCAAGGGTACTGACCTTGAAGGTAAAACTTTAGAAGAAATCATCACAGCTTCTGCTGGTGATGCATCTAAAGCAGGTATCTTCAACAATGCAGCGCAAGTTTGGAACCACACATTCTACTGGAACTGTATGGCTAAAAACGGTGGTGGTAAAGCAACAGGTGCTTTAGCTGCTAAAATTGATGAAGCATTCGGTTCTTACGAAAAATTCGCTGAAGAATTTGCTGCTGCTGCTACAACTCAATTTGGTTCAGGTTGGGCTTGGTTAGTTGCTGACGAAGTAAATGGCAACCTTTCTATCCTTAAAACTTCAAATGCAGACACTCCACTTGCACACGGTAAAGTTGCAGTGTTAACCATTGACGTTTGGGAACATGCTTACTACATCGACTTCCGTAATGCACGTCCTGTTTACATCAAGACTTTCCTTGAAAGCCTTGTAAACTGGGATTATGCAAACGCGAAATATGCAGGTCAAGCTGCTGGCGTTGAAAAATAAGATTCGTCTTATTTGAAAAAAACCGCTCTTTTTGAGCGGTTTTTTGTTTTTGATGCCTAAACGCATATTTATAAAGCAAACAATTCATTTCTTTATATTATTTACTTGACCCATTTCCCTTTCCTCCCTAAAATGCGCATCAGATTCTCCAATAGCTCAGTCGGTAGAGCGACGGACTGTTAATCCGCAGGTCCCTGGTTCGAGCCCAGGTTGGAGAGCCACTATTCTTCCATAGCTCAGTCGGTAGAGCGACGGACTGTTAATCCGCAGGTCCCTGGTTCGAGCCCAGGTGGAAGAGCCAAGATTCTAAAAAGCCCAAGCATAATGACTTGGGCTTTTTTTATAGATCAACTTTTTCAAACATCAGCGCCTTCTCTTTTGCCTAAAAATGCAGATAAGCCTATCAATCTGCTTAGAAAAAAAACAATTAATCTAAAATTTAGCTTTTTTTGGCTTTGTAACTTGACCCATGTATAAATTTCTCTATACTGCATTTCAGATTCTCCAATAGCTCAGTCGGTAGAGCGACGGACTGTTAATCCGCAGGTCCCTGGTTCGAGCCCAGGTTGGAGAGCCAAATTTTAAAAAGCCCAAGCACAATGCCTTGGGCTTTTTCTTTTATATCATCAGTGTGCAATCAAGAAACCCATATCTACTCCTTCTCAATCCATGTTTTCATAGAACTGACCAATACCATTAAATATTAAGCTAAGTTGATGACGCTAAAGATATAGTATTCAGCACAGCTTCGATAAAAGCTAAAGCGTTTATTTTTAAATCATTTAACGTAAATTTCATAAAAATATCAGCGCAAAGACTTGACCCTGCGTGCTTTGGCACATAGAATGCGTGCAGATTCTCCAATAGCTCAGTCGGTAGAGCGACGGACTGTTAATCCGCAGGTCCCTGGTTCGAGCCCAGGTTGGAGAGCCAAAATTCTAAAAACCCACTCCATTCGAGTGGGTTTTTTCTTTGCGATAGAAAATATTGTGTTCAATCTGAGTCAAATCATCTTTTTTATCATCGGCTGCTTCGCCACTATTATCTTAGTGATGATGGTCTACCCTGACCTGTTTCGCTCTAAGCAAAAATTTTATGCCAAACACGTCATTACGCCGTTTGAACGTAAAATGTTTATTCGCTTAAAAGAAGCCTTTCCGCGCTATCATATCCTCGCTCAAGTTTCATTTAGTTCGTTGATTACCAGTGATCACTATAAAATACGGGCCAAATTTAACCGTAAAGTTACCGATTTTGTTTTATTGAATGAGCAATTGGATGTGGTGGTCATTATTGAGTTGGATGACCCTTCCCACCTAGGCAAAGAACAAGAAGATGCTGAGCGTGATGCGATGTTGAATGAAGCAGGTTATATGGTTCTACGTTTTACTGAAATTCCCAGCATACGACAATTACACAAACAACTGGATTATTTTGCTTCTGCAAAAAGCGCATGAGCTAGCGCTCTACTGCTCCACTCGCCTTTTGTTCTGCTAATCGCTTTTCAGCCGCCATTTTTTCTTGAATGAGTTGCTGCTGCTTCTCTTTAATCCGTTGATATTCAGCCTGGTTTTTCGCATCACTTTTTACTGCTAAATAGGCCATCGTCAAAATAAAAAGCGGGATCACAATTCCTAGACTTGCCACCAGTATGACTTTTGGGCTTAATTTTTTTGCTGATTTCACCATAATAAGCCTATTTTTCACATATTAAAATTTCAATGGGCCAACACTATAACAAAAAGAGCCTTAATCATGAGGCTCTTTCTACAATCAAATCATTCCATCTATACTATGATGGCACGATACCTGTGCAATGTTGGTTGCTACTCGCATCTTTTTCTGCATCAGTTAACACTATACCTGTCCCCGCAGACATATAAGTCTGTATAAAATCAACCGCATTTGCATTTTGACAAACAATAGCTTGGGTGTGACTCGCATTCGGTACAATCGTTAATTTATAACCATCAGCATAAGCTTGTTGCGGGAAGTAGCTGGTCGCGTTCGCTTTCATGTTTGCATATAAGGCTTGTGTTACCACAGGCAGTACGGCTTGATCATTTGCACCTTGAATAATAAATACAGGAGTTTTGATCACTTTCGCAGCAGTCGCATTGGTTGCAGGCTGATTATCAACTAAGAATTTCTGAACCACTGGATCTGATTTCATTTTATTTAAATCAATACCATACTGTGAAGTCCAATGGGTCGGATCTGCCAAAAACTCTACAACGCCAGCTTTAAATTGTTCTTGTAATCCATTAGCACTATTCGGTTCTGGATAA
Source organism: Acinetobacter sp. WCHAc060042 (assembly GCF_003231195.1). NCBI lineage: Bacteria > Pseudomonadati > Pseudomonadota > Gammaproteobacteria > Moraxellales > Moraxellaceae > Acinetobacter > Acinetobacter sp. WCHAc060042. The sequence continues at coordinate 37,740 of NZ_QKVN01000010.1, read as the reverse complement.
CTCAAACAGGCACCATCATTACCATTACGACCATACGCACTTTCTGCAATATCAGCAGCACCAGCGGTAAAGATATTTTTTAAATCATAATCAGGTTGATACGCTTTAATACCTGAGCTTGCCAGTGCTGCATAAGCCAAAAGTTCAGCATAACCATCTGCAATTTGATCAATTGTCGCTTGTCCTTGTTCTGCTGTAATGATCTTGTTTGTAACTGCATAACGAACCTTTTGTAATTGCTCATCTAACCTATTAAGACCATGTGCTTTGGGCACGCCATTCGTATCCAGATTAAACTGTGGATCAAGATAAATTTGAATAATTTGCCCTAGACTAGATGCAGGTGCACCTGCTACTGCCCCCTTATAAGTTGTATCTGTATTGGCAAATTCTGCTGTACCCAATGATGCATGCCCACCTTGAGATTGACCAATCGACATCCAAGCGCCATTTAACTGGGTACCATAATGCTCTTTTACTGCTTTTACCGCTGCAATTGCGGAATTAGCCTGACTAGATAAGTTCAAATAAGGATGTACACCTGGTGTACCCAACCCCTCATAATCAGGGGCAACAATGACATAACCTGCAGCCAATAAGCTATTTGCTAAAATTTTGAAGCGAGGATGAATGACATTTTTACTTGGGGCACAATCATCTGCACCTCCAACCGTTCCATGCTCCCAGACCACCACACGATAACCATCTTTAGGTTGAGTTACCTGTGGAAATAAAACCATTGCCGTTGCGGTCGCTGTCTTCCCCTGCACATTCGTCATGTTATAAGTCATGACTTTAATAGATGAACTATTTTCCACGGTATCTAAAGCATAGTTCCCTTCAGACACATAGCTTGATTGTTGATGTGAACTAGACGAATTGTCATCGTCATTACAAGCGGTTAAAGACAGTGTTGAAACAGCAACTGTCAGGGCTAAAGCTATTTTCGAATGTTTCATAAAATATCCTTTTTTAATCATTGTTTTTTTAAGCATGAAACTACATGCCATTTTATTAAGGCATAAAAAAAGCACCCTGTATAGGATGCTTTTTGAACAAAAGTTTATTTTAAATATTTAACTCTAAAAAGATTCCAACAAAAATAATCAAACCTACCCAACGATTATGACGAAATGCCCAAAAACAACGCTGTGGATTTTTGTCTCTGGTTTTAGTCCATTGGTAAAGAAAATCCAGCATAACCATAAATAATGCTATTAAACCAAACGGTATCAATAAACTTTCTAAGTAAAGTGCCGTCCCAATTAAGACAACACTCGCAACTTGTAATAGCGCAATAATTTGAATATCAAAACGACCAAATAGGATGGCTGTTGATTTTACCCCAATTTTTAAATCATATTCACGGTCAGTGATTGCATACTGAGTATCGTAAGCAACTGTCCAAGCAAGATTGCCAAAATACAATAACCAACATGTAAGACCTAAAGGCTCTCCAACAGCGGTATAGGCCATAGGAATTGACCATGAAAATGCCGCACCCAAAAACACCTGTGGCAAATGGGTATAGCGCTTCATAAAAGGATAAATAAAGGCAAGGAACAACGCGCCAAAGGAGCAATAGAACGTTTCAATTGGTAAAAACAACAGCATACAAGCACTAGCGAAAACCAAAGCTAAAAACACATAAATTGCTTCTTTAGCGCTAATAATCCCTGTTGCTAATGGACGTGTCTTGGTGCGTTCTACATGTGCATCAACTTTACGGTCAGCAAAATCATTGATGGCACAGCCTGCTGCACGCATAAAAATTGTGCCTAAAATCATCGGAATTAAGATGTTTAGAGTCGGCATACCTCGGTTAGCAATCCATAATGCCCACATGGTGGGCCAAAATACCAACTCCGTACCAATTGGCTTGTCAAAACGACATAAATAATAATAGGCTTCTAAACGTTCACGCCAAGTAATCTGATGTGCAGCGGTCATGACTGTCCTTCACTTGCTGAATTTTGCTTCTGCAAGAACTGTTCAAAGCTCGCTAAAAACGTTTCTTGAACAATAAACTTACAGCCGTGCCAAGTATAACAGCTCTGTCTTGTCCAGCCATCATCCAACCAAATAACACGGCGTTCACATGCTGGATTGGTACGCTGAAATAAAAACCAACCTATAGGTTTTTTTCCAATATGTTTAAATAGTCGAGCACGACCCCGTAAACTTAAAATCGGAAAAATACTTTTAGCTTTAACCCAAGGCTCTGCATCACTGCCATATAAAAAACTTTCTCGCACCCATGAAATATGCTGATACGGCATATTCATCCATTTAGCATCAATAAATTGAAGACGCTGAAAATGCTCTTTGGTGGGTTGAACCTTAAACGCCCCATCTGCCAAATCCGTTAGTTGTTGCGTAAGTGAACCTGAAGCATATAACCATGTTTTTAGTTCCGTTGGAATCTGCTGCATAAGCCTACCTGTACCATTGATTTTACTGCGCACTTCACGCTTATTGAGTTATGAAAATGCCTTTGATTCTACTCTAAGATCAGCCACTAACAATTATCTGTCTTTGCAATGGTTTCAAATGTACCTTGTGGTGTTTTCACTAAAATAAAACCTTCGGCACTCAAATAAAAACTTTGGGGATAATCATAATCCAATGCCAACTCAGGGCTTTTCAATGCAACAAACTCTGCCTGCTTATAACCTTCAGAGGTACGACCAACTTCGATATACGTCACCATCGAAAAATTTAACTTAAACCCTTTGTCATGATTCTTAGGGTCAACCCAAGGATAAAAACTGGTGTGCTTCTTACGTTGTGCCATCACTCTCATCACTTTTTTTCAAGTTAAACAGATGATACAAAAAAACCCGCGACTAGCGCGGGTTTTTTACAGTGAAATTCAGTTCAGAATTACAAGCTGTAGTACATATCAAATTCAACCGGGTGAGTTGTCGTATTCAAGCGACGCACTTCTTCAGTTTTAAGTTCGATATATGCATCAAGCATTTCTTTAGTGAATACACCACCTTTCAGTAAGAATTCATGATCCGCTTGAAGCGCTTCAAGAGCCATATCTAGGCTGTGCGCAACTGTAGGGATTTTTGCTTCTTCTTCTGGAGGAAGATCATATAAGTTCTTGTCAGCAGCTTCACCTGGGTGAATCTTGTTTTGGATACCGTCGATACCCGCCATCAATAATGCTGCGAAACCTAAGTACGGGTTCATCATTGGATCTGGGAAACGAGCTTCAATACGTTTGCCTTTCGGGCTAGAAACGTAAGGAATACGGATAGAAGCAGAACGGTTACGTGCTGAGTAAGCAAGCATAATTGGTGCTTCGAAGTGTGGAACTAAACGCTTGTACGAGTTAGTAGAAGGGTTAGTAATTGCGTTCAATGCGCGAGCATGCTTGATTACACCACCGATGAAGTAAAGCGCCATCTCAGAAAGACCAGCATATTCATCACCAGCAAACAAGTTCTTGCCATCTTTAGAGATAGACATGTGAACGTGCATACCAGAACCGTTATCACCCACCATTGGTTTAGGCATGAAAGTTGCAGTTTTTGCATATTGATGTGCAACGTTCCAAACAGCATATTTGAACTGTTGTACTTCGTCTGCTTTACGAACCATTGTATTGAAGCTTACACCAATTTCTAACTGGCAAGATGCAACTTCGTGGTGATGTACTTCTACACGACCTGGGCCCATGATGTCTTCAATACGCGCACACATATCAGCACGCATGTCATGTGAAGAGTCAACTGGAGGAACTGGGAAATAACCACCTTTCACACGTGGACGGTGACCAGAGTTACCTGATTCGTAATCCTTACCTGTAGACCAAGCAGCTTCTTCCGCGATCAATGTATGGCGTGCGCCAGACATATCAACTTCCCACTTCACTTCGTCAAATACGAAGAATTCTGGTTCAGGACCAAAGAATGCAGTATCACCAATACCTGTCGATTTTAGGTATTCTTCAGCACGGCGAGCAATCGAACGTGGATCACGGTCATAACCTTGACCAGTTGATGGTTCGATAACATCACAAGTAACAACTACTGTTGGCTCAGCGAAGAATGGGTCAATAAAACCAGTTGCAGCATCTGGGCGTAAGATCATGTCTGATGCTTCAATGCCTTTCCAACCCGCAATTGAAGAACCATCAAACATTTTACCGTCTTCAAAAGTATCTTCATCGATAGTATCTGCTGGGTAAGTTACGTGTTGCTCTTTACCCTTCGTATCCGTAAAACGGAAATCGACCCATTTTGCACCACTTTCTTGGATGAGTTGTAGGACCTTATTCGCCATGCTCATTTTACTCCGATGATTTTTTGTTGCACTCTTAAGTGCGTGTTAGTAGTTGGTTCTTTTAAAGCAATTACCGTACCAACTTTAAAAAGCTTAGCTAAAATGTTGAATTCCTTATTAGAATAACCGTTTTGAAGCGTTTGCTTTTACTCTATTATACTGAGCTAAAAACTAAATGCACCATATTCACGCATGCTTCATGATATTTAATCTAAAAGATTTTCAGCATGACTCATAATGGTGCGTTTTTGTATTTTCTGTGCTTTTTTTACTCATTTTTTCTAAAATATGCGAGTATATCGTCCATTATTTTGATCTTTATTTCTATATATTGCACGTATTTCCAAATGAAGAGTATCTAAAAAAAATTGCATATTGATTATAAGTATATGTTTTTATATAAAATAAAAAAACAACAAAGCATAATACACAAGTAGCTACAAGCCGAATAGTTCAGTCTATTCAAAAAAATATGCTCTGTTTTGGTGACATTTTACTGGTGGTTGAACTGTTCTTACACCTTCACTCGACTTTATCGCCATTCACACACCGAAATCACACATAAAATCAAGTCCAGTTGCTGTTTGCCCCAAGACTATAATGAAAGCAATCACAAAGCAGACAATAGACTGAATTATACAAAATTTCATAAGCACTTTCGCCCTACCATTAAGCTCGCTTTGCATAGTGAGATACAACAACATCAATAAAAAGACCGACATTTAGCCAAGCATTTGACCGATATAAAATGAACTTTCAGCTTTGAGTACAAGCCTCTTTGGCTTTATCGCGATGAACTTTGACCAGCACATAATCATTTTCTTTCCATGTCGCTAGTGGTTGTACTTCACTGCTATAAATACCCTTTGTTATTCAGGTTGAAACTCGCAGTAAACTTATCTGCACTATGGGACGCAAATACCTTTAAGTACCCTAAGTAGCCATCATATACGGTTTTATCGCTAGCGTTATAGACCAATGACCAGTATGGGCGAGCCAGCTCGATTTCTATTCTGTTCATAGTATTGACTTCAGTTTTTTAAATATTTTTGTCTATACCTAAAGCCAAAATAGTCATTCAAATTTTTCTTGATGTCTTCTTGTAGATTTTGAAGTTTAGATCTGCTTTGAATAGCTTCGATGACATTCCCAACAAGTTCATCTTTATAAATAGCGGTATTGCTACCTAATAGAAGTTATTGGCTCGATAGTTATGTGAATGAAATTGTCACAAAACAAAGTAAAAATGCTAAAGTAGCCGCCTAATAAGTGGCTTTTTTCAGGCCTTCACTTATTAATAACTTTATGCAAAGTGAGTAACATTGTGAGAAACACTATTTAGCAATGTTAATTACTATAATAAATTTCAAGAGGTTATGCTCAAAATGCTTCTCATGATCGACAACTATGACTCTTTTACATACAACATCGTCCAGTATTTTGGCGAGTTAAATCAAGAAGTAAAAGTAGTGCGTAATGATGCCGTGACATTAGAAGATATTGAGCGATGGCAACCTAAGTATCTGGTGATTGGTCCTGGCCCATGTTCACCATCAGAAGCAGGAATTTCCATTCCAGCTATTCAGCACTTTGCTGGAAAAATTCCATTATTAGGTGTGTGCTTAGGACATCAAGCAATTGGTCAAGCTTTTGGCGGCGATATCATTCGTGCCAAAAAAGTAATGCATGGTCGTTTGTCTGATATGCATCACTCCAATAAAGGCATTTTTAGCAACCTGCCATCTCCATTTTCAGCGACGCGCTATCACTCACTGGTGATTGATCAAGCAACTTTGCCTGAATGCTTAGAAGTGACCTGCTGGACCAATGAAACAGATGGTTCCATTGAAGAAATCATGGGTGTAAAACATAAGACGCTTGCCGTTGAAGGCGTTCAGTTTCACCCTGAATCTATCTTGAGTCAGCATGGCCATCAAATCTTTAAGAACTTTTTAGAAATTTATGCATAAATGAGTGCAGTGAAAAATGAATATTCAACAGGCTTTAAATAACATCACCAAAAATATTGAATTGACCCAACCGCAAATGGAAGAGGTCATGCGTACCATTATGAATGGTGAAGCAACAGATGCCCAAATTGGTGCACTGATGATGGGTTTACGCTTAAAAGGCGAAAGTATTGATGAAATTACCGCCGCAGCTCGTGTCATGCGCGAGTTTGCCATCAAAATTGATGTCAGTGATGTGCCTTATTTAGTCGATATTGTAGGTACAGGTGGCGACGGTCAGAATTTATTTAACGTCTCGACCGCATCGGCGTTTGTGATTGCAGCAGCAGGTGCAACCATTGCTAAACATGGTAACCGTGGTGTTTCAACCAAATCAGGTTCATCTGACTTGTTAGAACAAGCAGGCATCCAGCTTGACTTAAACATGCAACAAACTGAACGTTGTATTCGTGAAATGGGCGTTGGTTTCTTGTTTGCACCAAATCATCATAAGGCCATGAAATATGCAGTCGGCCCACGTCGTGAGTTAGGCATCCGCAGTATTTTCAATTTACTCGGCCCGCTTACGAATCCGGCTGGGGTAAAACGTCTAGTGATTGGCGTCTTTTCGACTGAATTGTGCCGTCCAATTGCAGAAGTCATGAAACAACTGGGTGCAGAACATGTCATGGTGGTTCATTCTAAAGATGGTTTGGATGAAATTAGCCTTGCATCAAGTACCTATGTGGCTGAACTAAAACATGGTGAGGTGGTCGAGTGGGAAATCCAACCTGAAGATGTTGGTATCGAATCGCAAACCTTAACCGGTTTGATGATCCAAGACTCTGCGGAAAGCCTGACTTTGATTAAAGATGCTTTAGGTAAAAAGAAATCTGAAAAAGGTGAAAAAGCAGCCAATATGATTGCTTTAAACGCAGGTGCTGGTCTGTATGTCTCAGGACTTTGCACCAGCTATAAGCAAGGTGTGGCTTTGGCACACGACATTATCTATGGTGGTCAGGCTTTAGAAAAAATGAGCATCCTTGCTGAATTCACTAAAACTCTTAAACAATACGACGCTTGATAGACAGGATTTTGTCATGGTAGATATCGCAAATACGATTTTAGGCAAAATTGTAGATCGTAAGCAGGAAGAGTTTGCTGCACGCCTCAAACAACGTAGCTATAAAGATGTTGAAGAATGGGCACTTGAGGCAACGCCAGTGCGTGGTTTTGCTCAGTCTTTACTAAGTAAAAAACCTGGTGTGATTGCTGAAATTAAAAAAGCATCTCCGTCTAAAGGGATCATTCGTGAAAACTTTGATCCTGCTGAAATTGCGCAACAGTATGAAGCAGCAGGCGCAGCCTGTTTATCTGTGCTTACTGATGCCGACTTCTTCCAAGGCGCCGATGAAAACATCCAAATTGCACGTTCTCACTGTGGCCTACCAGCATTGCGTAAAGACTTTCTGATTGACCCTTATGGGGTGATTGAAGCACGTGCTTTACATGCTGACTGTATTCTTCTGATTGTGGCGTGTTTATCTGATCAACAACTCGAAGAAATGTCCAAAACAGCTTTTGAGCAGAATTTGGATGTGTTGGTTGAAGTACATGATGAAGCAGAGCTTGAACGTGCACTACGCCTCTCTGAACGTTGTTTGTTAGGTGTAAATAATCGCAATTTAAAAACCTTTGATGTCGACCTAAACACCTCGATTCGTTTGAAAAAACTGCTTGAACCCTCACGTTTACTGGTCACTGAAAGCGGTATTGCAACACCTGCAGATGTGGCAATGATGCAAGAGCATGACATTCATGCTTTCTTGGTCGGTGAAAGTTTTATGAAACAACCACGACCTGACCACGCTTTCACTGAGCTGTTTGGAGCACCCGAAACACTCTAATCAAAATTTCAGGGTAAGAACTAAGTCTTGCCCTGAATACTTTGTGATATGTCCTTTCAAAAAGCTGTTGAAGATCTTGTCAAATAACACCACCTACAAAACTGATGCGATCTCAAATTATTCAATTAAACCCTGCTTCTTGGCTTCATTCACTGCTTCCATTCTCGATCGTACCTGTAGCTTGTTATAGATTTTACGCAAATGCCACTTCACCGTATTGATGGATAAAAAAATCGACTCGGATATTTCTGCATCAGTACAGCCCTGACTTAATTTTTCCAGAATTTGTATTTCACGCTTCGATAAAGGTTCAACCTTCGTGCTATTTAACGAAACACCCCCACTGGTTTCAGTTTGATGCAACTTTTGTAAGTGCTGGATATACGCTATAAGCATGGTCAGATGTTTTTGTTGCTGTCGAGCTAGATGCTGACTTAAATCAGCTAACATATCCCAAATGAGCGGATGCTCATCTAAAATGACGCGCACAGCGTGTGTGGGCATGAGTCGCTCAAGCGCTTGTTGTAAATGGTCTAAAGCCTGTTCAGCCTGTTTCAACTGATATAGTGCTAATGCCAGTAAAACTTGAACTCGTGCCTGCCGTATAGGATAAATCTTAAAAAAGTCTAACTGTTGACTAAGATACTCTACAGCGGGCTGTACTTGGCCTGTAAAAATTTGCGTGCGAATAGGAATTAAATCGTCCCCACGTAGCAAATGAGTAAAATTTAGAAAAGGTTTAAAGGTGCCTTGTCCAACGTCCGCCAAGCCTGAATAAGGGTTTAACTGTTGTTGCACATAAAGTTGCACCGTATGTGCAAGTCGTGGAAGTGACCATTGACTACTACGGGTATGGGCTTGATTTGAACACAGCTGTATTGCAACCTGATCTTGGCGCAAAGTCGCTAAACGCATCTGAAGAATATAGCCGACCATAACCATATCAGGCATGGCCAAATGGTCACCGCTATTGAAATCAATTAATGCATCTTCAACCTGCGATATTCGATTCATTTCATAATATAGATCGGCTTTAAAACTACTCAGAATATTCATAATGGCCGCTTTATTATCCGCATCTAAGCCTAGATTACGGTATTCGTCACTTTGCCCAATTTGACTAAATTTCTCTGCTGCAAGTGTTAAATCTCCAAGCAAATAGTCACATAAAGCATCAACACAATCGACCATCGCTAAACCATATAAGTTATGGCCTTGCAAATAGAGAATACGCGTCTGTAAGAGTAGCTTCCGCCCTTCAGTCATATGTCCTGAACAAATCTGATAGAGCGCCCCAATCCCAATAAGCGGAGCACGAGAAAAATAGGCTGTGCTTGCCAGTTGTACCAAGTTTTGCTGTGCTTGTGTATAAGCGAGTTCCAACTTATCTTCCAAGACGGCAATTAAAGGCGCTAAACCCAATTGGTCTTCATGTTGTAACAGAGCTTCATGCTGATCAACACTATGCCAAAGCTGTAGATAATGATTGGCTAAAGTCGCTTGATGAGTCAGCACCAGAGACCAAATAATGTCATAGAGTAACTTAGGATTTTGCAGCAAAATAGCATCTGGTAACTGTTTGACTAACTCCAAAAAAGTATAATGTCGCCCTTCTAAAATTAATTCACGACAAACTGAATTGAGCAAAGACAGAATCAGTTGTTGATCTTCTGCCTGCTGAGCATGATAGATCGCGTCCATCAAATAACGTTGCTGCTTAAACCATTCTGCTGCTTTACAATGCATTTGTTTATAGCAGTCGGGTTGTAAAAGTTTAAACTTCGCTTGTAGAAAATCTCGAAATAAATGATGTATGCGATACCACATTCTTTGATCATCTAAAGCTTGTATAAATAGACTCTTTTGACTGATAGCATCTAGCATTTGCTGTGCAGTATTGTTCGCTGTAAGTGCAATCACCAATGCCACATTCAGTTTTCTCAAGACACTAATTTGCAATAAAAATTGTTGAATCTCAGCATCCTGCTGTAAAAAAACTTGCTCACTCAAATAATTAACAATCTGATGATGCGCACCATTTAAATTTTGAATAAACCCATGAATATCTTGATTTTCCTTCAAATATAAATTGGTAAGCTGAATACCTGTAAACCACCCCTCTGTTTTATGGATCAGTTGTTCCGCCAATTCAGGGCTTAAACTTACATGATCGAAATTTTGTTGTTGTAAAAAGTAAATTAACTCAGGGCTTTCTTGCGACTTGATACTTAAATGCTCTTCCGTTACCCATTTTAAGCGTCCTAAGAGATACTCTTTGACAAAACTCCAGTTTGGTTTAACCCTTGAAGCAATCACCAAATGGGCATTTTGAGGTAAATATTGATATAACCACCACAGGATATTTAAGCTTTCTTGGTTGTCTAAAACATCGAGTTCATCAATAAATAAAACGGTATCAATCTCTATTAAAGCGACTTGTTGGGCGAGTTCAATAATATGTTGCTTATGTATTTGACCATGTGCAATGGCGACTAACTGCTCTCTGGGAAGTAGTGCCAATTGTAAATACTGATATAAACGAATGGGGTCATTATCATCACTATCTAAAGTTAACCAACCCACTCTTTTTCCATTTGCAGCAAGCCTTTCACTCAGTTGGTACATGAGTGTCGTTTTTCCATACCCAGCTGCAGCATGTATAAAAACCAAGGAAGACTGACAATAATTCACCATCTGACTGAGCAGTTGAGGGCGTTGCATGGCTCGGTCACTTGCCATGCTTGGGCGACTGAGTTTGGTCTTTAACACTTGCATTTTTTATTCATCCAATCTTTCTGATTACATTGTTGCAGCAACCTTCATTTCCCTGAATTTTGCATAAAACACAACACTGTCATGGAGTGGTCATCTTAAGTCGATTCTACACCAAATACATTGATAAATTAGTCTGGCCTGTTTGATGGAATAAGGTGATATTGAGCCAAAATCATGATCCCCTATACCTTAAACCATTCTTTTGGAGTTTAGCTAAAGCATAGAAAATCCATTCTTTCGAATGGTTTGCATCCTCTACAAGATTGTTATGCTCAAAAAGTGGAAATCACAGTTATCTATATTTCAAGAAATTGATACCTGTTTTTTAAAATTGAAGACATACATGGAGTTTGTCATGAGCATTGCACAGTCAATCAAACATCAAGATCGCTTATTAACAATGAACATTAAAGATGGCGAGATCAAAAATGCTTTACCAGGTGTACACGTAACACCGTGCTTTTTAGATCCTGATAATGGTAAATGGGTGATTTATGCACGCTTTGATGCAGGTACAGTGCTACCGCGCCATTTCCATACAGGTGTTGTACATTTTTACACCACAGCAGGTTCTTGGCATTATGTCGAATATCCAGAAGATGTTCAAACTGCGGGCAGCTATTTATTCGAACCTGCAGGTTCCATCCACACCTTAGCAACACCTGATGGGGCTGAAGGCTTTATGGTAATTGATGGTGCAAATGTGAATTTGAATGATGATGACTCACTCATGTTCATTATGGATGCAGGCTGGATTGAGCGCACACTGCATGTGATAGCAGAACAAACAGGACAGAAAATGCCAGGTTATATCAAGCCTGGCTCAGAAGTTGTAATGAGCGCTCAATAACAGCCGAAAGGTTTTTAACTCACCTTAAAAACCTCATTTATAAAACAATGACTCAATCCAAGGATGACCGAAATGTTTGGCAAAATGATGCACCAATCTTTGTTAATTAGTAACTTAATTGAGCATGCTGCAAGATATCATGCTGATACCACCATTATTTCTCGAGAAGTCACTGGACAAATCACCACGACCAATTGGCACGAAGTTCAACAAAATAGCAAACGTCTTGCTCACGCATTGAAATCATTTCACCTTGACTTAGGTGACCGCCTTGCCACGATCGCATGGAACAATCACCGCCATTTAGAGTCTTGGTATGCAATTTCAGGGAGTGGCTATGTTTGTCATACCATTAATCCACGCTTATTCCCCGAACAGCTGATTTTTATTATTAATGACGCGCAAGACAAAGTGATTTTCTTTGACTCAACCTTTTTACCTTTAATCACTGCGATTCAAGACAAGGTACCCACTGTAGAAAAATTCATTTGCTACGGTTCACCTGATGAAAAAGTCTTGGCCGTGCTACCAAATGTCATTTTCTATGATGAGTTAATTCTAAATCAATCTACTGACTTTAACTGGCCGCAGCTGAGTGAAGAAACTCCAAGTTCATTATGTTATACCTCAGGTACAACAGGTAATCCTAAAGGAGTGTTGTACAGCCATCGTTCTACTTTACTGCATAGCATGGCAATTGCTTTGCCAGATTCTTTAAATTTATCTGCCAATGATACGGTCATGCCTGTGGTGCCAATGTTCCACGTAAATGCATGGGGAGTCCCCTATGCAGCAGCCATGGTAGGTTCAAGTGTTGTCCTTCCTGGACCAAATCTTGATGGGGACAGCCTAGTCAGCTTAATTGACGACTATAAAGTAACCGTGGCTTTAGGCGTTCCAACCATTTGGCAAGGTTTACTGGCAACGGCGAAAAAGCGTGGCACAACTTTAGCCAGTATGAACCGAAATGTCGTTGGCGGTGCCGCTTGCCCACCATCCATCATTCGCGATTTTAAAGACAATTACGCATGTGACACCATTCATGCTTGGGGCATGTCAGAAACTAGCCCACTTGGTACAGTCAACCAGCCTAAAGCAAAACATGCCTCTTTAAGTGCTGAAGAGTTTGAACAACTGCGTTTGACGCAAGGTCGTCCACCTTTTGGTGTTGAACTCCGTATTGTGGATGGTGATAGCCTGAGCCCATTGCCAAACGATGGTCAGACCCAAGGCAATCTACAAGTCCGTGGTGCTTGGATTGTTGATCACTATTTCAATCAAGAAAAAAGTGCCACCACAGCAGATGGTTGGTTTGATACAGGCGACATCGCTACCCTTGATACAGATGGCTATATGACCATTTGCGACCGTGCCAAAGATCTGATCAAATCAGGCGGTGAGTGGATTTCTTCAGTTGAAATTGAAAATATTGCCGTCGGCCACCCTGAAATTCGTATGGCAGCAGCGATTGCCGCGCGTCATCCAAAATGGGATGAACGTCCAATTCTAATTGCCGTGAAACAAGAAAACTCAACGCTAACCGAAGAAGAAGCACGGGCCTATTTTGAAAATAAACTTGCGCGTTGGCAGATTCCTGATGCAGTCATTTTTGTGGATGCTTTACCCATTAATGGTACGGGGAAGATTGTAAAAGCTGAACTTCGTACACTGTTTGCAGATGCATTACTCCCAAGTGAAGTGATCTGATCGCCCTAACAATTAAAATACACATCAGGAGATTGAAATGAAAAAGAATATGAAAACAGCATGGGTTACTGGCGGTAGTAGTGGTATCGGTCTTGAACTCAGCAAACGCTTACTTCAAGATCGCTATCAAGTATGTATTTTTGCTCATACAGGGATTGAAGAAGCGGTTATTGGCTTACAAAAACGCTCACCTGCTGTATGTGGATTTGAAATTGATGTACAAAATGAAAATACCCTACAGGCAAAATTTGCAGAAGCCGTTACTGCCTTTGGTCCGCCTGATCTACTGATTAACTCAGCTGGAATCGTGGTTGCCAAATCCTTTGAAGACATGAGTGCTGAGGAGTTTTTACGTCAGATCAACATCAACCTTGTCGGGAGCCGAAACGTAGCCCATGCTGCATTAGCATATCTCAAGCAAGCCGTTCAACAAGGTAAACACCCTAAACTGGTGTTTATTGCCTCTGCTGCAGGTTTAGTCGGTTGCTATGGCTATACAGGCTACTGTTCTTCTAAATTTGGGGTGGTTGGCTTGGCTGAAGTATTGCGTATGGAACTTCGCAGTCAAAATATTGATGTCGCTGTAGTCTGTCCACCAGAAGTGGATACGCCGCTCGTGGCAGAGGAACGTAAAAATGGTTCTCCAATTACAGCAGCCTTAAAGCAACTCGGAGGTAGCATGCCCGTTGAAAAAGCCTGCGCAGAAATTTACGATGGAATTTTATCTTCTCAATTTATGATCATCCCTGGCACTCAAGCCCGTATACTTGCAAAAATTTCACGTGTTTTGCCTGATGTGTATCGTGGTCAAATTGATAAAAAGCTCGATAAAATCATCAGTCGCTTACACGCAAGCTAAGTTGCCCCCACTTAAAAGTATAAGCAATACGCCAAACTTGAATCTACGTCATGTGTTGAGCCCTATCGGGACAACATTGACTTAGATTCAATGATTTTCAGCCTCTGATAAAAGCGATACTTAATCTCATGTTTCTAAAATAACCTATCATTTTCCCTTCAATTGATTACTATTCCCTATAAGTGCAATTCAGTTCAAATCATTGCAAATTCAGACTATAATTACTGTCTCATTCCTTATTTTGCGTATTTTTCTGACCCTATGAGCAAACATGATTCATCGCTTTCTAAAGAGCAGTTTAATTTACTGAAAGACTTTAAAAAGCAGATCACCAACCCGCATTCGACTGCCATCATACAGTCTGAAGCCAAAGCTCAAGTCGCTCAAGCTGAGCCAGAAGATGATTTCGCGTTGTTTCAAAAACAAATGCACGGTGTCCAGAAAATGGAGACTGCAAATATTGCCAAAATAGAAAAAAATCCAAAGAAAAAAATGGATGCACAAACTTTAGCTAAACGTGCGGCAGCCGAAGGTCCAATGCAAACTGATGCAACTGAGCTGTCCGATACTCAAGCGATGCTCAACCCTGTAGCGAGCCAAGCAGCGCTCAGTTATCGTATTGCTACGCTACAACATAAAGTATTTGAAGACTTAAAAGCAGGTAACATCCGCTGGTTTGAAGCTGTTGATTTGCATGGTTGTACCGTTGAAGAAGCACGTGTGGCTGTCTTGCAAATTATTCAAATGGCAAAAGATGAAAATCAAAATGTGATTAAAATTGTACATGGTAAAGGTCCAGAAGCCATTTTAAAAACCTATGTGAATGGCTGGCTACGCCAACACCGTGATGTCCTCGCTTTTGTAAGCGCTCCAGAAAAACAAGGTGGTACTGGTGCTGTTTTAGTCTTACTTAAACGCAGCGAGAAAAATCCAAAGTTTAAACAGTAATCGGATTTTAGTCCAAAACAAGGCATTGCAATAGTTTTCTGCTACAATGCCGTCCTTGTTCAATATCAGTGTAAGTGAACACGTCTTATGTCTATGCAGCAATCCTACGCTAACATTCTAACTGCCGTTGGTGAAGACCTAAATCGTCCAGGTCTCCTCGATACGCCTATGCGTGCTGCTAAAGCTTTTTCGTATTTAACGTCTGGTTATAGCAAAAGCTTAGAAGAAGTGACCAACAATGCGGTTTTCCCATCGGACAACCGTGAAATGGTATTGGTTAAAAATATCGAATTTTATTCATTGTGCGAACATCATTTACTACCGTTCTATGGTCGCGTACATATTGCGTATTTGCCTGAAGGCCATGTACTTGGTTTGTCTAAATTTGCACGTATTACCGAAATGTTTGCACGTCGCCTACAGATCCAAGAAAACCTCACCCAACAAATTGCAGAAGCAGTTGCAGAAGTGACAGGTGCACGTGGTGTTGCTGTTATGATTGACTCAGCTCATATGTGCATGATGATGCGTGGTGTTGGTAAGCAAGAATCGACGACTCGTACGGTTTCTTTTATTGGCGACTTTAAAACCAATAAAGAAGAACGTCGCGAGTTTTTAAGTGCGGTTCCTGAAAGTTATTAATCTCTGCGGTATTCAGCCTCAACGGATGTTGGGGCTTTTTTATGCAAAACTTATCACATGATTCTTTTTTGTTTAGAGAAATGAACAATGTCAGTAATTTGGTTAGCAGGTCATGGTTTAACCCAAGGCGAACATAGTATTGATTTTCCACGTCCAGACCGTTTAGTGCAAGGAAATCCTGAACGCCAAACCTACAGCCTATATGAACATCCGCATATGGCTTGCGGAATTTGGCATTGTGAAGTTGGGGCATGGAATATTCACTTTGCAGACAATAAACAAGAATTCTTTCAAGTCATGGAGGGATGTGTCCGTATTCATGATGCCCACACACAAAACGTCATTGAAGTAAAAGCAGGACAGGCAGGCATTATTCCACCAAGTTTTATTGGCACATTTGAAGTCGTTGAAGCTGTCAAAAAATACTATGTAATTGTTGAGGTATAAGTGCCTCAAGAAACGACTTAGAATTGTTTTGTGTTCTGAGTTTTTAGCCTATACCTTAAACACTCAAAAGTTTTTCACTTACATGAATACAGTTACGGCCATTATTTTTAGCCGTATACAGTGCTGCGTCAGCGGTGTCTAAAAAGCGCTGATAATCAGGATGACCATTATAAATGGTGCAACCAATACTCACCGTAAAGCTAAAGCTTTGTCCTAAAGGCGTTCGAATGGATGTCTCTTGAATACGGCTACGAATCGTTTCAGCAACATCCGAAGCCCTTTGGAGATTACTGTCAACCAAAAGTAATAAAAACTCTTCACCGCCAACTCGGAAAGCGTAGTCACTCCCCTTCGCCACATCCAACAAGACTTCAGCAATAAAACGTAAGGCCAAATCCCCTGCGGTATGGCCATATTTATCATTAATCCCTTTAAAATAATCTGCATCAATCGCCAGCAAACTTAAAGGTGCATCATTTCTACGAGCAAAATTAATTTCACGAGATACAATTGTACTTAAATAACGGCGATTAAGAAGCTGAGTCAGAGAGTCATTACCTGAGTCTATATATTCAGTCACTTGAAACAGTTGATCGACCAAGTGCTGAATCTGTCGGTTCATTTCACGAATGTCTTGAATACGCTCGATCTTTTGTGTTTGATCCTGGCAGTCAAGTACATGTAAATTCAGTGCATCTACTTGCTGAATCAAACCAATAATAGTCTCAACCTGTTCTGCACCTGTGAACGCATACGCGGCCTTATGCACAAACCACAAACCAAACTCAGACTTGGACAAAGCAATATGCTGTAACTGCGGATGCTCGGAAAAAACCTTGAACATCAACTCATTTTCCCAATCGAGTAAAATACTGCGCTGCTTATCTTTTTGCACGGCTACATCTTGCATTGCAGAAAATAAACGGTAGCTATGTTTTACTTCATGGCTCTGTTCGGTATTTGCCTCATAAGATCTACACATAATTTCAGTGGCAAAACCCATAATTTGCAGCATATAACTGAGCATTTGATGACTGTTTTTGAGCTGAAGTTCATCTAGTAGTTGCAAAATCTTGATTTCAATCTCACGAATACCACGCATGATCAACCATGAAGGAATGCCTACCCGCGCATGTACCTGTCCCACTTTTTGTTGTTTTTCGACTGCAGTAAAATAAGCTTGATTCAAAGCTACATCAAAGCTTTCAATCAACCATTGGTTTAAACTGTTTTTTAAGCGTTGTTGAATAATGTCATCTTTAAAGAAATCAGCCGCTTCAGGCTCCAAAACAATATTGCGATAAAATTCATTGACCAATACAAATGAATGCTGCTGTATGAAATTTTGCGCTTTAATGTGATCATTCACTGAATAATGTTGGCAAATTTTACCCCACTGCTCGGCCAACTTAGCCATGCATTCATCATTCATAAAGCCTACCTATTTATATATTTTGAGAATCGCTCGAAATTTATGTGATTAATATAACAAATTTTAATGCCTATTTTCATCATCAAGGTAAGCTTTCAAGGTCTTATAAAAATCAAACACTGATATTTGTGTGTTTTAACAGCGATTCTAGACATAAAAAAAGCTCCATTCGTGGAGCTCTAAAACTAAGTCGTACTAAAAAAAACGGATATAACTCAGCCCAGTCTGATCCCAATCTTTGCCTTTTTGCTGTTGATACTGCCAATGAATCCGTAATGCATTTTGCTGGTTCAAGACATATTGCAGTTGAGTGTTCAGTCTGACTTGCCATTGATGACTATCTTCCCAATATGGCAATTCTACCTGTACCAAACTATTGACATGTTCAGTCCAAATGTTCTGACAGCCCAATGTTGGTCCAATCCCCATTCGCCAATCACGCTCTAGCGCTTTACCAACTTGAATCCGGTTTTGCAATTGGACATAACATAAATGCTTGCGATCTTGGTCTGCTACACTATAACCAAACTGACTGGATAGATTGAATACACCGTGTTGATCCTGCTCACTAAATTCACCATTTCGCTCCAATGATTCTTGCTGCCATCCCACATTAAAGCCCCAACTTAAAGGGGTTTTAAATGCAGTTAATGGGCTATAAGCATTCACTTCTAACAAATTTAACTCTTGTAATTTCAGTCGGTCATCACGGTACTCTAGGCTACCTTCGAGGAACTTAAGCTGTGTGCCTAAACGAAAACCGCCTTGTGGGTCGATCAAATCATGATAGGCCTGACGATGGCTCAGTTGGAAGTACGAGTCTCCCTGTAACTTACCTCCCTCCAGTTGCAAAGTCCGTGCATGATGTCCTTTGACAGGGTCTACTTTGGGAGTTTCAACAACTTTTCGCTGTTTTTCCAAATCAATTTGACTACGCAAACCCAATAATTCTCGAATGCGGGGCTGAGCCTCTTCTGCTGTAACTTTTTGCGCAATCAATTGTAAATATAGATGATCGTAAGCCATCTCTAAAATACGCGCTTGATCAACCAAAGAATACTGATTTAAAAAAGTTAGCATTTGAGCAGGTGTTAATTGCACAATATGATTTGCAGCCATAGCCAGGCTCTGTCCATGTTGTTTAGCCTGTGCGAGTAATTGAGTTTCTAAGGCAGGACGGTAAGCACTTTCTGCAATTAAATGATTGTCATCCACAGCCTTAATGGTCTCAACTGGAATGGCTGCGGTTTTAAATTGCTGTTGTAAATTGATATCTGGACGAACCAAATCAATTAAACCCAGTAAACGATAAGCACAATTGTCACTGATAAAGTAGTAAGGAAATTGCACATGTTTGAGCTCCCAAATATGCTCAACCATGGTTTTGGTTTCTTCAGGAGTCAGGGCTAACTCGTACTCCCACAGATCACGGCTTTCCAAATCACCATATTCTTTCACTTTTCGGTAGTATGGCATGAGCGAATACTCACCCGGATACTGCCCAGTTAATCCCTTCCACGCAAAAGAAAAACTGTCGCTATTGGCCACTGTCGCTGCGTAATTTACCGCATAAGAGACTAAGTTTAGTTGTTTTTGGTCTTTAGGATCGAGCCTTAACAAAGTATGTCCAAACATCGAACTGGGATTACCCATAAAGTCTGTGGCGTAAATTAAAGTCGCCTTATACGGCTTAATTTGCCCAATCCATTCATCCAGTTCAGGACAGGATGCTTTAGGAAGTTGATTCGGTGCAATATCAAGTTGTCTTATGAGCCATTTTGAACGTGCAGGAAAGCGACACTGAATGGATTCATTCACGGCAGCCTGTGTAAAAAGTGCCACAATATTTGCATCAAGTTCTTGCTTGAGTTGGGTTTGTCCGTGTTCGCTATAGAAGAACGGGCGATAGGTCACTTCACTATTTCCCGAAGTATTCGCATACATCAAACGTTGCCAAGTCACATTTGAGGCAAGCTCAAGCTGATGGGCTTTTTCAATATAAAACTCTGCTGAGCGGGGTGCCTGAGCAAAGATCGTGGTGCTAAACAGCGCACTGGAAAAGAGGAGAAGCGATTTCATGCAGAGTTGAGTCTTCTTCTTTTTAGATATGAAAAACCCTGCCTTTAAAGACAGGGTCTTATAGTGCAATTAAACGTATGCTTTTAATACGCTATCTGTTGCCATAACGGCTTGTAAAGATGCTAACACTTGAAGTGCATCTTGGTTTTCAGCCGAATAGATTTTTGCGAAGTTTTGTTTAGATACTTCAAAGAAACGCGCTTTATCTTCAGACTGAATATTGAGCAGTTCAGCCAGTACATTTAGACTTTCACCCTCACCGACTGCCATATCGCGTGCCAAAGACTCTGCATTTTCATTGGTAAATGTTACTGCCTGAGCAGTCACCGTACCTGTACCGCTACAACCTAAAGTACCAAAGGTGATACCGAAAAGTTGGTTAGCAAAAAGACCGTTTGTGGTACCCGCTAAAATTTTAGCGACTTTGCCAGACTGCCCTTCCCAAATTTGTGAACCAATACCACAACCTACATCTTTATCTGCAAATGCAGCGGTAGAACCAACGGCCAAAACTGCAGCCAATGCCATTTTTTTCAACATAAGGTTTCTCCAGACTCGATTATCTCCGAGTATTTTTATTGTTCCTATTGTTTGTGTATATTTTGAGCTACACACTTGTAAGATAGCTGTAACAAGCGCATAACGCAAAACAATTTACACTAAAGTAAAACAGACATTAAATCTCAATTTTAACGGTGTAGCGCCCAGTTGCCACGTAGGTCTCGTTTCCCTAAAATTTTTAGCACCAAAACAAGACTCAAGAGTAGCAATAAATACCAAGAGCCTAATTTACCCCAACCCACCATATGCCATGCATCGACTTGACTTGGGTACAACCAAATTTGGTAAAACGTACTGATATTTTCCGCAATCCAAATCATGAAAGCCAACAAGAGCAGTACAGGTAACATCGGCAGTTGAAAACGATGCTGCTGTAACTCAAAGCCAATCTTGGTTTTCCAAAACAGCACTACACTCCATGCAAATAATAGATAACGAATATCTGGAATAAAAAACTTGGACATAAAGTTGATATAAGACAACACAGCCAATATCAACATGGAGGAAAAACGAGGCAAGTATTCAAAAGAAACATGATAAAGACGTAATGAGCGCGCAAAAAAACTGCCCACAGCCGAATACATAAAACCTGCAAACAACGGCACGGTGAGAATTTTAAACACGGCGGGATGTGGATACTGCCATGATGCAATCTGCGGATGGGTCAAAAAAATTTCCATCAGCATTGCCATCACGTGAAATAGCGCAATCACTTTGGCTTCGGCCCAAGACTCAAGTTTTAAATACAGTAAACAAATCTGAATCAGCACCGCATAGAACAATAAATAGTCATAACGGAAAAAACCCCAATATTCCTGATTTGCCATACTTGCTGTGAATGCGAAAGCCAACAACAACAATATCCCAAATAAGGCAGCCGAAGCTGCCTTAGATGAGAACTCAAAACATGATTTTAAAATCGTGATCACGTATGAATCCTAATTAAATTGATCCAGTGAAACTTAGAGATATTTAGCACTATATTCATGCACGGTATCGACAAAGGCTTTCGGATTAATTGGATCAACCCACTGGGTAATGCCGTGACCTAAGTTTGCAACATAACCCGTTTTCTCACCATCTGCATAAGCATCATCTAGCATGGCTTTGGTCGCTTTCACGATGGTCTCATGCGAACCATATAAAGTAGCAGGATCTAAGTTACCTTGCAGTGCCGCACGACCCGCCACCGTTTGGCGAGCCACATTTAATGGCGTTGTCCAGTCCAGACCAAAAGCATCAGCCCCTGTTGCCACCATCGGTTCTAACCACTGACCACCGCCTTTCGTGAATAAAATCACAGGTACTTTACGTCCTTCATTTTCGCGTTTTAAACCTGCAACAATTTTTTGCATGTATTTTAAAGAAAATTCTAAATATTCACGGTGCGCTAACGCCCCACCCCAACTATCAAAAATCTGTACAGCTTGAGCACCTGCATCAATTTGCGCATTCAAATAGTCAATTACTGCATCTGCTAAACGATCGAGCAACGCATGTAAAACTTCGGGTTGCGCATACATCATTTGCTTGGTGAAACGGAAATCTTTGCTTGAACCACCTTCAACCATATAGGTTGCTAGTGTCCAAGGACTGCCCGAAAAACCAATTAATGGCACTTGACCACCCAAGGCCGAACGAATCGTTTTGACCGCATTCATCACATAGTCGAGATCAGATGCAGCATTAAACTGAGGTAAATTCGCTACATCTTGTTCAGTGCGAACCGTTTTATGAAATTTAGGTCCTTCACCCGCTTCAAAATAAAGCCCTAAACCCAAAGCATCGGGTACAGTTAAAATATCTGAAAATAAAATAGCTGCATCAAGCTCATAACGACGTAAAGGCTGTAGCGTCACTTCGCAGGCAAATTCAGTATTTTTGCATAATGAGAGGAAATCACCTGCTTGAGCACGGGTCTCACGATATTCTGGTAAATAACGTCCTGCTTGACGCATCATCCAGACGGGTGTGGTATCTACAGGTTCACGTAATAAAGCACGTAGAAAACGATCATTTTTAAGGGTCGTCATTTACTTTCCCATCTCAATTAAATTTGCTCACCATCATAACAAAAAGGTCGAATTTTTAATAACTTCTCATCACACTAAAATTAGATCCAGTTGATGCTTAAAACAGATATTTACACAAAACAAATACTGCATCTCTATCTTTTTTCTGTAATACTTGGCTGGTTTTTACTTTGTAAATGAATAATTCTTAAGGTTGAATTACATGTTCGTTCGCACAATACTCGCGATGAGTTTAAGTTGCATTCTTGCTGGTACAGCGTTTGCTGCATCTACTACTGAACAACCCTTGACGCCAAAAAAGATCATTGATACTTCAGTCCAAGATCCCATTGATCCTTTAGCAACAGATGTCGCTTCAGCTTCTACTGCGGTTGCAAACACTCAAATTACAGCAAAAGAACAAGCAGACTTAAACCAAGCTTCACAAACTTTAGACCAACTTGAACAGTCTGAAGATAAAACTGCTGACGTTGGCGCTGCACCAAGCAAAACAACGACTGCACCGACAACAAGCCCGACGAATCCTGCTGCTGCAAAAGCATCGTGGACTTTAAATGGTTTAAACAGTGCAGATTGGTATGACAATATTGGTAAAGGTCAATTTCCTGTTTATGCACGTGCTCACGTCATGCTCAACAATGCACATGCATCTCCAGGCGCAATTGATGGCATGAGCGGTAAAAATACCCTTAAAGCAATTGCCTCTTTCCAACAAATGAGTGGCTTAAAAGCAACGGGTACGCTCACCAAAGAAACTTGGGATGCGTTACTTGCTAGTCAAGGGTCTAAACCTGCATTTATTGAATACACTATCACCGATGCAGACCTGAAAGGGCCTTATGCAGCGTCAATTCCACACGATTATGCCTTACAGTCAAAAATGAAAGGTTTGTATTACACGCGTGTGACTGAAATGTTCGGTGAAAAGTTCCACATGGATGAAGACTTTTTGAAAAAGTTGAATCCAAAAGCAACTTTCAAAAAAGCAGGCGAAAAAATTATCGTTGCCAACATTCGTAATGAAGTGCCAGAAGATATTCACTTGATTGTTGCGCACAAAGGCGCAAAACAGCTGTATTTATTTAACAGCCGCAACCAAATGATCGGTTCATTCCCTGCAACCATCGGTAGCTCGGACACGCCATCACCAGCAGGTACCTATAAAGTTACAGGTGTTGC
This sequence comes from Acinetobacter sp. WCHAc060042, assembly GCF_003231195.1. Classification (NCBI taxonomy): domain Bacteria; kingdom Pseudomonadati; phylum Pseudomonadota; class Gammaproteobacteria; order Moraxellales; family Moraxellaceae; genus Acinetobacter; species Acinetobacter sp. WCHAc060042. The sequence goes on along the minus strand of NZ_QKVN01000010.1, from coordinate 14,079 downwards.
ACCAAATCCATGGTATAGCTACTCACCAAGCAACTTTGTTCAAGGTAAAAACTTAAAACCTCTTTCTTTACCACCAGGTCCAAATGGCCCAGTTGGGAATATCTGGATTGGTTTAAGTAAAAAATCATTTGGTATTCATGGTACGCCAAACCCATCGGCCATTTCCAAGACAGCTTCACACGGTTGTATTCGTTTGACCAACTGGGATGCGAACGATCTAGGTAAAAAAGTGAAGCCAGGTGTAACGGTTAAATTCTTAGAATAATTGGTTTTCTAAGGTATTTACGCTATAAAAGGTGTTCTCAAGAGAACACCTTTTTTATCAATCATAACAACATAAAAATGACGATGAACACTTTAAAAAGAATAATGCCTTTGGCTTGCTTACTGTCACTTTCGACACCGACTTTTGCTGAATTAGATGAGGAAATCGTGACCAGCGTGGATGCTTCTGCTTATGCGGTGGAATCTGACAACCCATTTGACAGTCTGGAGGATCAGGAAAAAATCCGTCATCCCCAATACATTCCAGAGCAAGATAGTCTCAGAGAGCCACTTTTGAATACACGCTATTATGTCATCGCAGGCAAATCTCCGATTCACTATTACGCGATTCGAACAGGGCAAAAGCCTAAACTGTTTTATTTAAACCAGCCGCACTCAGCCATATTCGCTATTGGCGATGCTTATGCGGAAAATCGAAAAAAAATTACTCTACAACCACAGCTCAAACACACCGTCAAAGACCATGAGCTATTTGCAATTATGCCAACAGACAAATACATTGCTCTGATCTTTCGTACCCGCTATGCCTATACCCCTGCGGAATTAAAAGCCAATGCAGAGATAAACTCTATCTATGCCAACAATCGCTACCGATACAGCTACGAAATTATTGAAATCGACACGAATGGTCAACAGCTCCACCGCGTGCAATTCGTGGCTCCTGTTATTGAAGATGGAATGAGTTTTGGCCCCAAATGGGATAAAGATTTATCAGATTACAATAACGCAATACTGGAATACAGCACCAAGTCCCCAGGTGACTATCAAACCGTACATCCTTATAATATTGAAACCCGCTATGAGTACAAACAAGGTCAATTGCAGCGCTTTGAACAGAAAATTCTACTCACCGCCAGTGATAAAGTATTCTTAAAAAACCCACCCAATTCTATTAATTACGAAAATTATCTCGACGATCAAGATACAGCCTTCTACGTTGAAAGCAGTACTTGCCTTGATGATTATTTTGTTTTTAAAGATAAAGCGGCCCCACTCGGTGTGAAATGGGGAAATAATTGGATGCAAGCCCAACCGAAGCTACATCAACAATTTTTAGCTGAATATGCGCAAGGCAAAAACTACATTTGGAAAGATTTTCGCGAACAGTATTGTGATCTAAATTAAGACAGAGCTATCATTTCAATATTGAAACGCAACATTGCAAATTCACCATTTCATCAACAAATATAAAACACTAAAATTACGCCATAGATTAAAAATAAGATTGGAGTTCAAAATGGATGCTTTCATTCATCGTAGCCAAGACCGTGGTCATGTCAATATTGGTTGGCTAGAGTCTAAACACAGCTTTTCATTTGGCAGTTGGTATAATCCGAAATACATGGGCGTCAGTGCTCTACGTGTTATCAACGATGACCTCATTGCAGGACATCAAGGTTTTGGACAACACCCTCATGACAATATGGAAATCTTAACCTGCGTGCTCAAAGGCACGATTACCCATAAAGACAGCATGGGCAACCATGGCGGTATTTCTGCGGGGGAATGGCAACTGATGAGTGCAGGTACTGGCGTACAACACAGTGAGATGAATCAAAGTGATGAGCAAGTGCATTTACTACAAATTTGGATCATTCCAAATGAACGAGATGCAGCCCCAAATTATCAACAGATTCGTCTCGATCCGCATGAGCAACCCAACCAATGGCATCTGATTTGTGGTCCAAACGACAATGCACCAATGCATATTCGTCAAGATGCAGAAGTGAAAACGGCTGTACTTGAAAAAGATCAGACCCTTTCGATTAAAGCCACACAACATGTTAACTATGTACATGTGATTTCTGGCTCAATCCAAGTGGCTGAACATACAATCCATGCAGGTGATGCGATTGCATTTATAGATGTTACTGAAATCAAAGCACTGGACGATGCTCAGGTCATTTGGTTTGACTTACCTGAAGTAAAATAACTAGCCACACATCAAAAAAGCCAACGTCTTCACGTTGGCTTTTCCATGTGTATTCAATAAGTGACTACTCAATCGACTTAAAGAAAATTCACTGCAAGCAGTGCCAAAATGGCAGGAACTGCCTGAATGTAAATAATTTTCTTACTAGCGGTTAGTCCACCATAAATTCCCGCAACCAAAACACAGCCTAAAAAGAAGTTCGCCAGAGCAAGTGCATAGCTTTCAGGTGCGCATAATGACCAAAATAGACCTGCAGCCAGAAAACCATTATATAAGCCTTGATTTTGAGCCATAACTTTCGTTAACTGCGCTTTCTCAGGGCTATTGCCAAAAGCTTTTAAGCCATAGGGCTTATCCCATAAAAACATCTCTAAAACTAAAATATACACATGCAACAGTGCAATTAAGCCAATTAGAACTTGTCCCACCATACACTTTATCCTTTATTTTTATGAATGATAGATAGATCAACAACTTCGCTGATCTAGGTCAAAAATGATTAAGGTTTCAAAAGCACTTTACCCTGACGCGCACCTTGCGTCGCTTTTAGGGCAGCATCTTTGATTTGTGTAAAACTAAACACCCCTTCAACAGGTAATAACAGTTTTTTCTGGGCAGCTAAAGTCAATAACTCAACAATTAAGGCTTTTTTACGCTCAGAAGACAACTCTTTATTCACCACGCTTGCCCAGAAGCCTTTGACGGTCGCTTGTTTAAAAATTAAATCTCCCGAAGAAATCTGCATCACTTCTCCCGACATGCTACCGAAAGACACCAAGAGACTATTTTCACTCAGTAGAGCCAACATTTCACCACTGGCTTTTCCACCAATCGAGTCCACCCCTACCATCAGGGGCTGATTTGCATGAATAGCTTTGACTTGTGCTTTCCAATCAGCTTGGTCTGTTGCCACGACATTTTGAATGCCCAAAGCATGCATTTCAGCCACAGCCTCAGTACGTCGTACCAAATGAATTACCTTTTGACCACGTGCTGCGGCAATCATTGCCACAGTTTTCCCTACGGCACCATTGGCGGTGTTTTGAATCATCCATTGATCTGTTTTTAAGTCAACAAATTCAAGCAGCATCAAGGCACTAATCGGCATGCCAATCAACTGAGCTGCCGTTTCATCCTCAATTGCATCCGTTAAAGGGACAATGCCATGTGCTGGTGCAATAAAATACTCCGCCCAACTACCATGAACCGCCGCAACTGCCACACGCTGACCCAATGATACACCTTGCACACCCTCACCAAGTGCATCAACCACACCAACAGCTTCACTACCACCAATCGCGGGTAGTGCTGGCTTATAGCCATAACTACCACGCACTGTCCACACGTCATGATTATGCATAGGTGATAAAATCATTTTAATACGCACTTCACCTGCTTTTGGCTCAGGCATTGGCATATCTGCTGCTTCCAATACGTCGACAGGCTCACCAAAATGATGATGTATAATACTTTGCATCTATTTATTCCTTGATGGGTTGTAAGAGTTGTTGAGTAGTTTCCATAGCCAAATAAAGGGGCTGCTTATCTTGTGCAAGTCTTGCCAATAAAGCTGCGCCCAACCACAGCTGATACATCGTCTGTGCCATCTTTTCAGCATCAATATGCGATGGAATTGAACCGTCTTGTTGCCCTGCTTTGATTAGACCTGATATGCGTTCTGTTAACTTACGTACCCCGAAGTTCAAAATCCGACGCATATCTTCAGATAAATCTGAGACTTCTGCTGCCAATTTGACGATCAGACAGTTCTGCGCCCATCCCCCATCGCTATGATGTTCAACATCACTTTCAATATGAGATGGGTTATCAATCCATGCCTGCCAAAGCGCAACCAAACGGGCATAAGCACATCCTTGCTCTTGCTGCATCAGTTGGTCAATTTTGACTTTATAGTCAGCAAGGTACTGTTCCAGAAGCGCACAGCCAAATGCCTCTTTTGAAGCAAAGTAATAATAAAATGAACCTTTCGGCACATCACAGTTTTTGAGAATTTCCTGTAAGCCTACGCCAACAAAACCTTTCTGTAATACCAGTTCGAAACTGCTATTTAAAATATGTTGTCGTGTGGCTTCACTTTTGTCTGATCGTTTCATGTCCACACTATAAATCAATAATAGACCAGTCGTCTATAAAAAATAATAGAAAAATTTTCGTTCTAAATAATCCATTTAGTTCATACATATAAGTTTTAATGATGATATTTAAGTTACAAAGAATTAAAACAAATGTTACATTATACCATAACAACATTTTCAACTTTATTTATGTCTACACCTTCACAACGTTTACAAGCCATTGATGCCCTCAGAGGACTCGTCATTTTGATCATGATGGTCGATCATGTCCGAGAAACTTTTTATCTCCATCAACAAGTCCCCGACCCGATGCTAATCCCTGGCACTGAAGAACCCCTGTTCTTTAGCCGAATTTTGGCTCACTTATGTGCTCCTGTTTTTGTGGTCTTAACGGGTCTATCGGCTTATCTCTATCAAGCAAAAAACAACAGCGTTCAAATGACTCGCGAATTTTTACTCAAGCGTGGACTCTTCTTGATTTTTCTCGAACTGATTGTGATTAATTTCGCTTGGACAGGACAGTTCCCGCCCGATGTCATCTATTTACAGGTAATTTGGGCTATCGGTTTAAGTATGGTGGCCTTGGCGGGCTTAATTGGCTTGTCGCAAAAATGGCTCTGGGTGATCAGTCTCAGCATTATTTTTGGACATAATTTACTCGATCAAGTGTCATTTCCACATCTGCCTATCGTACAGAACCTTTGGTTTATTTTGCATGAACGCGGTTGGATTGAGTTTGGAAATCTAATTCGTTTTAGAACCTCTTACCCTGTACTACCTTGGGTTGGCGTGATTACTTTGGGTTATTGTATCGGCTATAGCGTATTTAATACGACTCAAGACATCACAAAAAGAAATCAAACCCTCTTGTTCTTCGGACTTGGCAGTGTTGCTTTATTTATCGTTTTAAGAATGCTCAATATCTATGGCGATCAAGCATGGTCTAGCATGCCGACCAATATTGAAACGATTATGAGTTTTATGAATCTGACCAAGTACCCACCATCACTACTGTTTATTTTATGGAATGTCGGGCTAGGGCTAGTCCTGTTAGTGTTACTTCAAAAACTTGAAAGTAAAGGTTGGATCAAGCCCTTGATTGTATTTGGTTCCGTACCTATGTTCTTTTATATCGTCCATTTATATGCACTTAAAGCCCTCTATCTCATTGCCCTCGCACTATTTGGCAAAACTCATGGTGAATATTTTGGTGTAGATCACGTTTCTACCCTTTGGCTGATCTCAATTATTTTGACTGTGGCACTTTATCCTTTGATGTTGAAATTCTCCGCATTTAAACATAAAAACAAGCATATCCGTATTTTGAAATATCTATAATTATGGATAAAGCATCATAAAATTTACCGTACACATCTTGATGCTTAGCTCAACTAAGCATCAATGGGTATCGGCTTTTCCAACACCTAACTAAAATGTTTTTTACACCAGTAAATTTCTGAAGCTAAAATTTACAATAGCATGACTGAGTGCTGTTCTTTGTTTCAGGCTGCTTCAAAAAACTTACTTTGCTTTGCTCAGCAGTGCCAAGCAAATCGAAATTAGCAACATCCCGAACCAGCCAATTGGTGCAATTTGCTCTCCCACCAACAGAATTGCCAATACCGCAGCCACCAAAGGCTCAAATAAAGTTAAGGTAATGGCTTTACTGGCAGGCACGGTTTTTAAACCATAACCAAACAAGACATAACCCAAAAACATCGGAATAAGCATCATATAACCAACGACATACAGGTTGATGTTTTCTTCAAACAAGTTTGAGCCTGTCATCCATAAAGTGGGAAGTAATAATAAAGCACCGAGTCCAAAAATCATTCCCATAGTGGCTTTTGCATCTAATCCTTGGTCAATCATTCTTTTTGCAGCCCAAGAATATAAAGCATAAGTTAAGCCTGCCACTCCACCCAAGCCGATACCCAATATCTGTCTATGTTGAGATAAGCCTTCTGTATTTGCTGTAGTATCCGACTCTCCCAAAGACAACAATACCACCCCCGTTACCCCCAAAACAAAACTCACCAACCACGCCATGGAAAGCGGTTTTCTGTCAAATACCCGTTCTAAAAGCGCAGTAAATAATGGTGCTGTGCCAATCGAAACCACCGTGCCAATAGTGATCCCCGCATAGTGCATCGACGAATAAAAAGCCAGAGGATAAACAAACACAGAAATCACACCAACACTAAGCATCACACTATTGGCTTTGATGTGTGGCAGATGGCTGATGATACTTTTACGTGCTAACAGTGCTTGTAATAAACCACCACCACCCATCGCGGCAGCCCCAATTGTCAGCGGACTCAAATGAGGTGCAAAGGATGCCACCGTTCCTGTAGTTCCCCACAAAAAAGCGGCTAGAAGAACCGCAATGAAACCATAATTTGGAACAGCAGAAATAGACTGACTCACGCTATGATCTCTCGCGCTAAAATCGTTTTTACCATTTGCGTTGCAGCTAAAACTTTTTCACTGGAACTCTCAAGCCCCGCACGAGCAATTGAACCTTCGAGTAAAAAAGACAGCATCAAAGCAATTTGCTGTACTCGCTCTGGCTCTTCAATTAACAGCACCAGTTGTGTGGAGATAATCCTTTCAATTTCATCTTTATGCTGCTTCACCGCCAAACGCTCAGCACTGTGTGCAGGAAACTCGGCCGCAGCATTCAACAAACCACATCCGCGGAAGCCCTTCTCATAGGCAAATTCAGCATGATCTTGGTAGGCTTCAAAAACCGCAATAATTTTATCCACTGGTGTATGTGCATCATGATTTCGCACAGCGTACAGCTCTAGCCATTCTTGATGCCGCGCTTCAATATAAGAACTGATCAAATCCGACTTGGTCGGGAAATTATTATATAAAGACATTTTGGCAACTTTCGCTTTGTCCGTAATGGTATTAATGCCAGTATTTGTAATGCCATCGTTATAAAACAAAATTGCAGCTGCATCTAAAATTTTCTGTTTTGCTGTTTTGGTATTCATAATGCTTTATGTAGGTAGACCGATATACCCAATTTACAAGATGTGAAAAAATATGCAAGTGAGTTAAGCAAATAAGTTCGTTACTAGAAAACTCATCCTTGCTATATAAATCATCTGATAAATACTGATTCAACCCTACACTTGCAACACAAATACACTCGAACCTGAAATTTAGCAGACTACTAGTCGGTGGTTATGCGTATACGTAAGTTCGAATCAAATGAGAGATATGTGATTTGGTTGCATACTCATAAGTACTATGCTAAATCACAAAGTCAACATGGTTAAAATCGCAATGATCCAGACACAATGACCTAATGTTATTTGGGAATTGAATTTTTATTTCGCCTATCTGTAGATATAATCACTGGCTATATTCAGAATTTCATAAAGCCTGCGGTTTTCATGCCTTTGTTAAAAAGCCTAAATAGACGAATACTGGGCTTAGCTATCTAAAAAATAGTGCCTAGCTTCATCTACTCATTTACAAGAATGGTTTGAAAATTCTAGCAATGTATATCGAAACATAAGAAAAACTAACCTACATATCTGCTGGGTATCTGACAGATGCAGCCAGCTCAGCTAGTAAAAATACAAAGATTCACCAAATCTAGTAGATTACATTACCAATGTCATTACTTAAACCTTAAGTCACTTAGCCGAACCTTAGCTCTTTGAAGGTTTATACAACAAAGACGACTGCAATTATTCAACAAAACCCAAACTCAACTTTGACGCGCCAATAAAAATTGGGAAATTTGATTCAATTCGGAAGCCGCGTCACTTGAGAAATAAGCTAACGCTGCAAAAGCTTGATCATGTAGCGTTTTCGCATAGTTCTGCGCAGCTTCAAGCCCCATCAAAGCTGGATAGGTCGACTTTTCAACTTGCTCATCTTTGCCCGCAGTTTTACCCAGTACATCTGTATTTGACGTAATATCTAAAATGTCATCTTGTACTTGAAAAGCGAGGCCTATCGCCTGTGCATATTCACGTAACTTTGGAATCGATTGATCACCACCCTCAAAGACTGTGACCGCAGCCATCATCACTGCTGCTGAAATCAATGCACCCGTTTTATTACGGTGAATGGTTTCTAGTGCAGTTTGATCAACCCGCTTACCTTCTGCTTGTAAATCGAGGACTTGACCACACACCATTTTAGAACTGGCTGTTGCTAAAATTTGCATCTGCTTTAATACAATACCTTGATCCACCATAGGACCCGCATCAAATAGTCGGCTAGCTAGAATTTCAAAAGCCATAGACTGTAAAATGTCACCTGCCAGTAAAGCGGTATCCTCACCATAAGCCACATGACAAGTCGGCTGACCACGACGTAATAGGTCATTGTCCATACATGGCAAATCATCGTGTGCCAAGGAATAACAGTGAATCAATTCTACTGCCACAGCAGCACGGCGTACAGCAGCCCAATTGAAGTTTGGGTTCAAATGGGCCGTGGCATAGCACAGTGCGGGGCGCACACGCTTTCCGCCTAACATTACAGCATGATGCACGGCACTTTTTAACGGTTCAGGAATTGAAAAAGCATCCAGTGCAGTCAATAAATCATCGTGAATACGTTGTTGAGCCTGTTGGAGCGCATTTGCTGATACGTCGGTTAGTACTGACACATTCGCCTCGAATAACAATAGAATAAAATGATTTAAAGCTCAGTTTACACTGAGTTAAACATGAACATGATCTGTTGGCATCATACTGCTTTCTGCCCGCTTTCTCTACGCCGAAACCTCAAACAATATGCGCTAATCTATTAAATTTCACATACTGATCAATATGAAGCCCTTTTTGGCTGTTTTAAACAGCGACTACGCTAAAAAATGGCTCTGAGAAATTAGATCCAAAACTCCCCACCCCAATTCATTGTTTTAGCCTTTCGCACTTTAAAATTAGGAGAAATATAAAAAGCCTCTAAACATAGAGGCTTTTACATAGCTTACACAAGATTAATCTATGCTTTCAGCAGGAATTCTGACCCAACCTTCCATCAGCACGCGGGCACTACGACTCATGACCGCTTTTTTCACGACCCATTGACCATTTTCTTGTATCGCTTGCGCCCCTACACGTAATGTCCCTGACGGATGACCAAATCGTACTGCCTCGCGCTCACCGCCACCTGCAGCCAAATTAACTAAGGTTCCTGGTATCGCTGCTGCGGTGCCAATAGCAACAGCTGCTGTACCCATCATGGCATGATGGAGTTTACCCATAGACAGTGCACGAACCAATAAATCCGTGTCCTGCGCTGTGATGGTTTTACCACTTGAAGATACATATTGTTTTGGTTGAGAAACAAAGGCAATTTTAGGCGTGTGTTGACGGCTGGCAGCTTCAGAAATATCTTGAATCAGCCCCATCTGTTTTGCACCATAAGCTCGAATAGTTTCAAAGCGTGCTAAAGCTTTGGCATCGCCATTAATTGCGTCTTGTAATTCAGTACCTGTATAACCAATGTCTTCTGCATTTAAAAAAATCGTGGGAATACCCGCATTGATAAATGTGGCTTGGAAACGACCAATCTCAGGTACCTCTAAAATATCGACCAAATTCCCTGTAGGGAACATTGCACCACCATCTTCACCATCGTCGGCCGGATCTAAAAATTCAATTTGCACTTCCGCAGCAGGAAATGTCACACCATCAAGTTCAAAATCACCTGTTTCTTGAACTTGTCCATTTGTAACAGGTACATGAGCAATAATAGTTTTTTGAATATTCACCTGCCAAATGCGGACTGTGCAGATGCCACTTTCTGGAATACGCGCAGCATCGACCAAACCATTTGAGATTGCAAATGAGCCCACTGCTGCCGTTAAGTTGCCACAGTTTCCACTCCAGTCGACAAAAGGCTGATCAATTGAAACCTGACCAAACAAATAATCAACATCATGTTCTGCTTGCTGGCTTTTGGCTAGAATCACCGTTTTACTGGTGCTTGATGTCGCACCTCCCATGCCATCAATCTGCTTTGCATAAGGATCCGGACTACCAATCACACGAAGTAAAAGCTGATCTCGAACGCGACCTACTTGTTGCGCAGCCTCAGGAAGATCATCAAGTTTAAAGAATACGCCCTTACTGGTTCCTCCACGCATATAGGTTGCTGGAATCTTGATTTGCGGTGCAAAACTCATTTTTATTGAATCCTTCATATTTATCATTGTGTTAAGTCAAACAACCTGATTTAACTCAGCTTCATCATACCTTTTTTCCAGATCCATGCGTAAAATACAGGACTTAAGTCTAAACAAGTATAAAAAAACATCATTTGTGAACGGAGAGTTTCCTAAAATAATCCACAATCCGACAATTTAAATAAAATTAATATATTGATTCGTATCTTTTTTATTTACTATTTTTCACACATTATTTTTCATATGAATAATAACTTTTTTTCATGCATTTTGAGCTACTATGCGATTTCTTCTCGATCTATTACAATCGGAAACACTTATCCATTGTCGGGCTGAAATAACTTGAATAAAGAGTCGTCTCAACTTCAGCGTGGCTTAAAGAACCGTCATATTCAATTGATTGCCATGGGTGGTGCAATTGGTACTGGCTTATTTTTAGGTTCCGCACAGGTCATCCAATCTGCTGGTCCATCCATTATTCTGGGCTATGCTATTGGTGGCTTGATTGCATTTTTAATTATGCGTCAACTCGGGGAAATGATTGTACATGAGCCAGTTGCTGGTTCATTCAGTCATTTTGCAAACAAATACTGGGGCAAATTTCCGGGCTTTTTGGCAGGTTGGAACTATTGGATTTTATATATCCTTGTTGCCATGACCGAACTCACAGCAGTTGCCAAATATATTAATTACTGGTGGCCTCATATTCCTGCTTGGTCATCTGTACTGTTCTTCTTTATTGTCATTACCTTAATTAACTTAGGCAATGTTAAATTCTATGGTGAATCTGAGTTCTGGTTAGCCATCATTAAAGTTGCAGCTGTTATCTCCATGATTGTTTTCGGTTTATATTTATTATTTACCGCAGATGCAGGTTCTACCGCTTCATTTAGCAACCTATGGAGTCATGGCGGATTCTTCCCGAATGGCTTTGATGGCTTGTTCTATATGTTAGCCTTCCTCATGTTCGCTTTTGGTGGTATTGAGCTGATTGGTATGGCTGCGGCTGAAGCAAAAGATCCGGAAAAGACGATTCCTAAAGCCATTAATCAGGTTGTGTTCCGTATCCTGATTTTCTATGTAGGTTCATTGACTATTCTGTTGTCTTTAGTGCCTTGGAATCAACTAGATTTGGGCGGTTTAGATAAAAGTCCATTTGTGATGATCTTTAGTCAATTAGGCATAGGTTGGGCAGCTCATTTACTGAACTTCATTATCTTAACTGCTGCACTGTCTGTGTATAACAGTGGTATGTATGCCAATAGCCGTATGTTGTTTGGTTTGGCTGAACAAGGCAATGCACCTAAAGTTTTCCTAAAAGTGAATAAACAAGGCGTGCCTATTCCTGCGGTGTTATTCTCTGCTGTCCTGATTTTTGGTTGCGTGTTGTTGAACTATTTTGTTCCAGAAGATGCTTTAGGTCACTTAATGTATGTCGTCGTCGGTGCTTTGGTTCTCAACTGGGCCATGATTAGCTTGACGCACTTAAAGTTCATGCAAGCAATGAAGCAAAAAGGCTTAAAGACCAGCTTCCCTGCACTTTGGGCACCTGTAAGTAACTATGTTGTATTGGCATTTATTTTGACTGTGCTCTACATCATGTGGACTCAAGGTTTCAAAGAATCTGTCTATATGATTCCGATCTGGATTATCGCCATGTTGGTACTGTTTAAGTCTTTAAACAAAAATAAAGCTTAAAATCTATACTTGAGCCACTTTAAAATAGTTATTGTTTCGGCAATAACTATTTTTTTTGAATAAAATCAGCTACATTAACCCCACCTTTGCGCCCTTAGCTTAACTGGATAGAGCAGTTGCCTCCTAAGCGACCGACGTGGGTTCGAGTCCCGCAGGGCGCACCATTTTATGGTTTATTTTGATCTACAACATTCCAAATCAATATCAAAAATATATAAAATTCAGTTTGTTAGTCGAAGTTCAGTTATCTTCTTTCAAATTAAATTTTATCCAAGATTCAGATTAATTAATTTTACGAACTTCACTTGGTGTTTGCCCAAACCATTTTCTAAAGGCCCTGCAAAAGTTAGCATCATCCTCATAACCCATTTTACTAGCGATTTCATCAATGCTTAATTGTGTATTTTGCAATAGGCGAGTCGCATCTTTTAGTTTTACTTGCTTGAGTAATTCAGAATATTTACTCCCTTCGTCAGCTAAATTTCTTCTTAAAGTTCGCGCTGACATAGATAAATATGCAGCCATTTCATCTAATGAAAGATATCCATTTTTATCCAAACCTATAATATTTTTAATTTTTTTTGTTAATATAGAATATTGATCTTCAAAGTTTAACTGTGCATCACATTGTGCTATTGCAATAGTAAAAGCTGATGAGCTCCTGAGAGGGAGTTTATCTGACAAATATTGAATGGGGATTTGTATACTGTTGATTGGATAGTTATATTTAACGTTACCAACCTCTTTATAAACGTCTATAGCATGGGGTGGTTCAGCAAAAGTTAAGGTTATTTTTAGTTCATGTTTCGCATTTGGTAGTATAGCAACCAACGTACGCCAAAAGGAAAATATTGCAGATTCAATCATCCACTGTTGTAAATACCCTTCTGTCGGCATTTCAGTTTCAATAATAATGAGATGTTCTTTATCGTTTTCTTGATGAGTGGTTTGTATACCTTTTCCAATCAATTCCCAATATTGAGTACAAAATACAATCGCTTCTTGAAATGTGTTACAGCTTAATATTGCTTGCCCAAAATAACCAAATGCGGTTGGTGTAATACGACATCCTGCTTGGAAACCAATAGATAAGTCATGGTTAGTCACCTGCCATAATGCATGCATCATTTGCAACATCTGCTCAAACAATATCCCATGTTCTCTTAAAATATTAACGTTGGGGCTCATACCCAAAGAACTTAATAAGTGATTGATATCTACACCTTGTTCTTTAGCTATCATTAAGTATTCTACAGGAAAAACCCCTGAAATCTTTAACCTATGCTCCCCTTTCATTTTCAATTCCTTTAAAACAACATGGCCACAAATGACAATAATATAGGGTTAGTTTGCCACTACAGCTAAAATTTTGCGAGTAGTAAGATGCCTTTCAAGCGGAGTAGAAAATCTACTCACATATGACCAAAAAACTCTCGTTGGAGCATATATGAAAGCATTATTCACTAAATTAAGCTTTGTTATTCTAGCCCTCATTGGTACAGCAAAAGTACAAGCTGGATTAACAGTCCCAGTTGGTTTTACAGCATCAGATTCAATTCATACTTTTCCAGAAGCGTTAAGGCATGATTTTTGGGATAAATTTGGGATAAAAGCACAAGCGAAAGGTACAGCAATAGCATTAGATCAACCAAGTATCGGTGGAAATTCAAGTGAGTTTAATTACCCTGTGACAAGTATAGTGATTGGTTCCAAAATGAAAGTTGTACTTGGACGAGCAAAAGGTACAACCATGGTCTACTCACGCCATCAAGATGATGGAACAGAAAAGAGTCTAACACTCTCTAATTTTTCTATAGATTATGCACATAAACAAGTATTAGCAGATGCAACTTATGGGGAAAATATCAAACAACTACAGTTGCCTATTTTTAATTTTAGCATTG